>JAGBWH010000099.1 GCA_017629925.1 Clostridia bacterium | reverse complement strand
GTGTGCTTTCAAAGCCAAAGACGATGCCAAAGAGAGGGGGCAAATCGCAAAATCTTATGCGGTATTCGGGCAAAATCAGGGTATTGACGCATTTTTTAGTCATTTGTACGAAAAAAACATTGCATTATACTCATTTATATGATAATATAAACATGATAGAACAAATAAATCATTCATTTAGCTAAAAAGAAAGGGAAATACCAATGGAACTCAAAGACATTTTATCTCACGTTGACCATACGCTTTTAAAACAAACCGCCACATGGGAGGACATTCGCGTCCTGATTGACGATGCTATCACCTACGGCACCGCCTCTGTTTGCATTCCCCCTCAATACATTAGACAAGGGGCTGAATATGCCGCAGGCAAAATGAAAATGTGCACCGTCATCGGCTTCCCCAACGGCTACCACACCACCCCCGTCAAAGCCTTTGAAACCAAGCAAGCTTGCTTGGATGGTGCAGATGAAATTGATATGGTGATCCACGTGGGCATGGTGAAAATGGGCAAATATGATGCCGTACTCGAAGACATCAAGGCTGTTCGTGCCGCTTGCCCCGGAAAAATACTCAAGGTCATCATCGAAACTTGCCTGCTCACCGACGAAGAAAAAATCAAAATGTGCCAAGTGGTAGGTGAGTCCGGTGCAGACTATATTAAAACCTCCACAGGCTTTGCCGGTGGCGGTGCTACCTTGCACGATATTGAACTCTTTGCCGCACACGTCCCCGCAGGGCTGAAAATCAAAGCCGCAGGCGGTATTTCCTCCGTCTCCGATGCAGAGGCGTTCCTTGCCGCAGGCGCAGATAGACTTGGCACCAGCCGTCTGGTGGCAGAAGCCAAGGGCGTTGAAGCCAAAGAAAAATATTAATCAGCGATTTTTGACACATCGACAAATACCGAAAGGAATACGACTATGAGCACACCTCACATTTCTTCTCAAATGGGCGATTTCGCCAAAACCGTACTGATGCCCGGAGATCCTCTCCGCGCGAAATTTATTGCAGAAACATTTTTAGAAAACCCTCGCCTTGTCAACAACGTTCGTGGTATTCACGGCTATACAGGCACCTATAAAGGTGTGCCCGTCTCTGTGATGGCGAGCGGTATGGGTATGCCTTCTATTGGTATTTATAGTTACGAACTCTACCATTTCTACGGCGTAGAAAACATTCTTCGTGTGGGTACCGCAGGAGGCATGAGCCAACGTGTGAAACTGCGCGATGTGGTGCTGGGCATGGGTGCTTGCACCAATTCCAACTTTGCAGGGCAATACAATTTGCCCGGTACGTATGCGCCGATTTGCGACTATACCTTGCTTCGCACCGCCGCAGAGCAAGCAGATGCCCTTGGGCTTCATGTGGAAGTGGGCAACCTGCTTTCCTCTGACACCTTCTATGATGACAACCCCGATGCCAACCCCGCTTGGCGCAAAATGGGCGTTTTGGCAGTGGAAATGGAGGCCGCAGCCCTCTATATGAACGCCGCAAGAGCAGGCAAACGCGCCCTTGCGATTTGCACCATTTCCGACCATCTCTTGACCGGAGAAGCCACCGACGCCGAAACCAGACAAAACTCTTTCCTTGATATGATGAAACTCGCCCTCAATGTGGCAGTAGAAATGGACAAACTATGAGCCAAACCAAACGCGTATTTTTAATCGTACTCGATAGCGTAGGGGCAGGGGAACTGCCGGATGCGGCTGACTTTGGCGACAAAGGCGCGCATACCCTCCGTTCTGTCTCTGTGTCTGCTTGTCTTGAAATTCCTCATCTCTTGGAGATGGGGCTTGGAAATGTGGAAGGGCTGTCCTTTTTAGGTGAAACTGCTCATCCCATCGCCGCCCACGGCAAAGCGGGCGAAGCCTCAAAGGGCAAAGACACAACCACAGGGCATTGGGAAATCGCAGGCCTGATCTCCGAGCGTGCCATGCCCACCTTCCCCGAAGGATTTCCCAAATCCCTGATAGATGAATTCTCTGCTCGCTGTGGCAGAGGGGTGCTGTGCAACCTCCCCTATTCAGGCACTAAAGTCATTGCCGACTACGGCGAAGAACACTTAAAGAGCGGAGATTTGATTGTCTATACCTCCGCAGATAGCGTGTTTCAGATCGCGGCACACACGGATATCGTGCCAGTAGAAGAACTCTATCGCTACTGCGAGATTGCAAGAGAGATGCTGGTGGGCGAATGGGGTGTTGGGCGCGTGATTGCTCGTCCGTTTGACGGCACTCATCCTTTCCACCGTTCACCCGACAGAAAGGACTTTTCTCTTGAGCCTCACGGACAAACCTTGCTCGATCAGCTAAAAGAGCAGGGCTTTGATGTGCTGTCCGTTGGGAAAATTAGCGATATTTTTGCCGCCCGTGGTGTCACGGCATCCTATCCCGAACATGGCAACCCCGACTGCATGGCAAAAACCGAAGAACTGCAAAAAACAGATTTCCACGGTTTGTGCTTTATTAACTTGGTAGATTTTGATATGGTCTACGGTCACCGCAATGACGTGGACGGTTATGCGGGGGCGCTGTCCGCCTTTGATCAATTTTTAGGCACCTTCCTCACCCAAATGAGAGAGGACGATGTGCTCATGATTTGCGCCGACCACGGCTGTGATCCGGGGGATATTTCCACCGACCATACCAGAGAATACGTCCCGATTTTAGTATATGGCCCTCAAATTCAACCTGTTTCTCTGGGGGTTTTGCCCACTTATGCTGATTTTGCTGCTACCATAGCCGATTTGCTCGGGGCAAAATATCAAGGTGCGGGCAATAGTTTCAGAGCAAAACTCGAAGGCTAACCAAACAATGAAGGAGTAATCATGATGATAACACCCGAACAATTAGTCGCGCAGGCAAAAGAGGCTATGCTGCGTGCATACGCCCCGTATTCCGATTGCTTTGTGGGTGCGGCGCTTTTGGGAAAAAGCGGCAAGGTCTACATGGGTTGCAATATCGAAAACGCCTCTTTTTCACCCACCATTTGTGCTGAACGCACGGCATTTTCAAAAGCGGTGAGCGAAGGCGAAAAAGAATTTGTGGCAATTGCAATCGTTGGTGGAAAACACGGCGAAGTCAAAGATGTATTTGCACCTTGTGGCGTGTGCAGACAGGTCATGGCGGAATTCTGCGATCCCGATACTTTTTTGCTTTACCTTGTGCATGAAAATGGTTACGATACCCACACGCTTGGCGAACTTCTCCCCTGCGGATTTTATCCCAAATCCGTCAAGGGTGAATGATTTTCTCGCGGCGTTACTTTCAACAATAGAATATAGAGGAATATAGTCATGAGAATGTATGATATGATATACGCCAAACGGCATGGAGAGGCGCATAGCGACGAGGATATTCGCGAGATGATTGCCCAATATGTAGCAGGGGAAATTCCCGACTACCAAATGTCCGCGTGGCTGATGGCGGTGTGCTTTCGTGGCATGGACGACCGCGAACTTTCCACATTAACGGATGCGATGGCGCATTCGGGCGATACGGTGGACCTGTCCCTGTTTGGAGACCACTCCGTCGATAAACACAGCACAGGTGGCGTAGGGGATAAAACCAGCATGGTCGTCGCTCCCTTGGTGGCGGCTTGCGGTCTTTACGTTGCCAAAATGTCAGGCAGAGGACTGGGCCATACGGGTGGAACGGTGGATAAACTCACCTCTTTCCCGGGCTACTCTGTCACTCTATCGGCAGAGGATTTTCTATGTCAAGCCCAAAATGTGGGCGTGGCAGTCATCGGGCAAAGCGGCAACCTCACCCCCGCTGACAAAATGCTATACGCTCTTCGCGACGTGACCGCAACGGTGGATTGCATTCCGCTCATTGCCTCCTCTATTATGAGTAAAAAGCTGGCGGCAGGCGCAAAAAGCATTGTGCTGGACGTCAAAGTGGGTAGTGGTGCTTTTTTGCAAAGCATTGAGGAAGCCACCGAACTGGCACAAAAAATGACGGCAATTGGCAGAAGATGCGGCAGACAAATGGCGGCGGTCATCTCGGATATGGACGTGCCGCTTGGCTACTACATTGGTAATATTTTGGAAGTCAAAGAGGCCATCATGACGCTAAAAGGCGAAGGACCTGACGATTTGCGAGAACTTTGTTTGACGTTGGCGTCTCAGATGGTGTCGCTTGGTCATGGCATTTCACTTGAGGAGGCACAAAAACTCACAAAAGAAACCCTCGATAGCGGAAAAGCACTCGAAAAATGCTGCGAGTGGATAGCAGGGCAGGGCGGAGATGCTTCCTTTATCCTCCATCCCGAAAAATTCCCCGAGGCGACCTGCCGTCTTGAGCTGTGCGCCGAAGAGGAAGGCTACATTTCTCAAATTGACACCACTGCCATTGGCAGATGCGCTCAAATTTTAGGGGCGGGCAGAGTGAAAAAAGAGGATGAAATTGATTTAACCGCAGGTATTCGCATGGCAAAGAAAACGGGCGATTATGTGCAAAAAGGCGATCTGCTCGCCATTTTGGAAACCTCCAGAGGTGAGACGCTGAAAGAAGCGGAGCGCTGTTACAGAGAGGCACTCACCATTTCCGCAGAAAAACCCGAAAAGCGCCCCTTGGTATTTGCTGTTGTGTAATTTTGGGCGCCCAATTGTGAACAAATTGCAAGAAAAGCAGTAAATCTCTTGCAAATTGCAAGAAAAAACAACAAAACTTGCAAAATTTAGCCATTTTTGCAAGAACAACCAACTTTTGGTATATCAAATAACACGCATCCGCAAGCACAGAAAAATGCCTGCGGATGCATTTTTTCTTCCTTAATATAATATAAGAGCGCCAAAAAGCGAAAAAAGTGTACAAAATGCCAAAAAAGCGCAAAAATGCCGGGTTTTTGTGCAAATGTAACAACCGGAGTATAAATTGCAATAAAATTGGAGAAAAATTGCAAAAAGTTTAAAAAATCTTAAGAAAACCCTTGACTTTCTGCAAACGATAGCATATAATAGTATCAAATCATAAAACCGAAAGGAAAAAAACCATGAAAAACGCATTAAGACTCGTTGCAGTACTTCTGCTGGCCTGTATGTGTGTGTCCGTTCTCGCTGCTTGCGGTAAGAGCAACAACGGAACAACTAAAGGAGATGAACCTGGTCCTTCCAGTGGTGTCTATGTACCTTATGACCCCAATAAATCCTATACATACAAAGACGCTGTTGTGCAGTTGTCCTCCAACTGGAACCCCCACACCTATCAAACTTCCGATGAATCCTATCCTGTAGACTTCATCACTGCAGGTTTGTACTCTTTCGTATTCAACGATGCTCTGCATCCCGTTGAAGGCAAAGATCCTTACTCCGGCTACGCTATCGTTCCCGAAATGGCTGCAAGCCTTCCCGTGGACGTAACTACCGAAATCCGCGCTCAATATCCTAAGTTCAACATTCCCGAAAGCGCTACCGAAGGTTATGCATACACCATCGACCTCAACCCCAACGCTACTTGGGAAAATGGTGAGAAGATCACTGCTGACGACTATGTATGGTCCATGCAACAATTGCTCACTCCCAAATATCTGAACTATCGCGCAACTGACTACTTTGCAGGCGCTCTCTGCATTGCTAACGCTGAAAACTACTACTATCAAGGCACCACCGCATACAAAGAAAACTCTACCGCTGGTGCTTACTCCGTTGAAGATCTTGTAAAGAATGCTGACGGTGTGTACTGCACTCCTGATGGCAACAAGATGTACATCGCTATTGGCTACGGTCTGGATAACTGGCTGGGCGGCAACTCCCTCTACGCTTATGTTTCCCATTATGGCGAAGGCTACTTCGGCAACCTCGAAAACTTTGCCACCCTCGTTGCTATGTGCGATGACAATGGTCTCGTTCCTCTGACGGATGAAACCAACGCTCTGCTTTCTTCCGTTACCACTTCTAACCCTGCTTGGGGCGAAACCGACGCTGACCTGTTCAACTACTACATTGAATCTGTTGAATATGCTCCCGATTTCTCTGCTGACAACATCGGCGTATTCAAATCCGGCGAATACCAAATCACTGTTGTTCTTGGCAAGTCTCTGACTGGCTTCAACCTGCTCTACAACTTGTCCGGCAACTGGATCGTATATCGTCCTTACTACGAAAACAGCTGGACCTACCAAGAAGGCGCTGAAGGCGAAGAAGGTATCTGGACTACCAACTACTGCACCTCTCTTGAAACCACCATGTCCTATGGTCCTTACAAGATGACTCAGTTCCAAACTGACAAATCCATGAGATTTGAAAAGAACGAAAACTGGTATGGCTACACTGATGGCAAACACGTATTCGTTGACCCCGTAGATGGCAATACTTATTCCATGTACCAAACCACCGCTATCGATACTCAAGTAGTAGCTGAAGCTTCCACCAGAAAACTGATGTTCCTCTCCGGTCAACTGATGGGCTACGGTCTGCAAGCTGAAGACTTCGATGCATACAGAGGCAGCGAATACTGCTACGCTACTCCCGGTTCCACCATCTACTTCTTCATCTTCAACGGCTACAAAGCTGCTATTGATGAACGCGAAGCTGCTGCTGACTTCGACACCACCAAATATGACCTGCAAACAATGACTCTGACTTCCTTCAGAAAAGCTGTTGCAGTTACCTACGACAAAGACCTGTTCGCTTCCACCATTTCTCCCGCTCGCTCCGGCGCATTCGGTCTGATTGGTGACGCTTACATTTACGACCCCGCTACCGGTGCAAGATATCGTGACACCGACCAAGCTAAACTTGCTCTGTGCGAATTCTACAGCGTAGATCCTGCTGATTTCGGCGGCGACCTCGACAAAGCTGTTGACTCCATCACCGGTTACGATCCCGAAAAAGCAAAAGAACTCTACAACGAAGCATTCGAAGAAGCTCTTAAAGCTGGCTTCATCACCTCTGCTGACGGCGAACACGCTGACCAAGAACTGGTGATTGAATACTGCTCTTCCGCTCCTTCTGACTTCATCACCAAGACCCTTGACTACCTCAACGAAAAACTCGCTGAAGTAACCAACGGCACCGCTTGGGAAGGCAAGATCAAATTCGAAGAATCCGCTCCTTACGGCAACAACTGGTCTAACATGATCAAATCCGGTATGTCCGACACCGTTCTCGGTGGTTGGAATGGCTCCCTCATGGATCCTTTCGGTCTGACCGACCTCTACACCAACCCCTCTTACCAATACGACGCTAAATGGTTCAACGCTACCGCAGTTGTGAAGACCATGGAAATCGAAGGCGAAGAAATCACTCTGAACCTCAAACAATGGTCCGATGCTCTGAACGGCGCAACCGTGAAAGATGCTGATGGTAAAGAATACTGCTTCGGCGAAGGCATCGTAGATGTTGAAGTTAGACTCAATATCTTGGCTATGATCGAAGCTGAAGTTCTGAGCACATATAACTACATTCCTATGTTGCTCGACGGTGGTATGTCTCTGCTGTCCAAACAAGTATTCTACGTTGTTGAAGAATACAACGCAGTGCTTGGCCGCGGCGGTATCACCTACATGCGCTATAACTACGACGATGTTGCTTGGGCTGCATATGTAGAAGAAAACGGCGGTCAAATCGCATACTAATCCCTCGCAAAATCTCGTTTCATCAATTAAATATTGATAGACGGTGCCTTCCCGCCTGTTTGGTGGGAAGGCATCTTCCAACTAACCAATATGCATCCCGAGCGATAGTCGCTTTGGCGGTATATTGGTTGTTGTTTGGTTATCGAGTAGTCGTCAATGTAAGCAAGGCGCTTTCTGTTTTTTAAAAATTGGAGGAAAATATAGTGAAATACATGTTCAAATACGCGACACAAAGAATTTTGCTTATGTTGATGACATTGCTCATCATCAGTTTCATGTGTTTTGTTTTGATTAGAATGCTTCCCCCCGCTCCGCTGGAGCCCGGTGACCCTCATACCGCGGTCATTGAAGCTCGTCGTGCAGCGATGGGATATAATAAACCCTATTTAGTGCAATTTGGTATCTTTTTGAGAAACATCTTTACCAAATGGGACTGGGGTATTAGTGATAAAATGTACTTTGGGCGTGAAGTGGCAGCCGTTTTCGCTGAAAAACTGCCCGCGTCCATGATTGTAAACGTATATTCTATCGTTCTCAGTATCCCGATTGGTATTGCTCTCGGTATCTGGGCGGCGCTTAAAAAGAACACCATGACCGACCACTTGATCTCCACTCTCACGATGGTGGTCATCTCGGTGCCCTCGTTCGTTTACGCCTTTTTGATTCAATACTTCCTCTCGCATAAGTTAGGCTGGTTCCCCTTTCTAATGAAGGGTGGCACAGACTTCTTTACATGGGAAATGTTTGTGAGTATGTTGCCGCCTGTCATGGCTTTGTCCTTTGGCGTTATTGCGGGCTTTACCCGTGGTACTCGTGCGGAGCTGACCGAGGTGCTGACAAGCGAATTCATGCTACTCGCAAGAACAAAAGGCTTAACCAAAGCCCAAGCCACCATTCGCCATGCGCTGAAAAACTGCATGGTCATCATTATCCCCTCGATTTTTGGCGAATTTATCGGGATTTTGAGCGGTTCTCTCATCATTGAAAAAATCTTTGGTGTGCCTGGTGTAGGTTCTCTTTATATCACATCCATCAACGGCCCTGACTATCCTATGTTTATGATGCTGACTGTGTTCTACACGGCTATCGGTTTGCTTTCCGGCATTGTAGTGGATATCAGCTATGGCTTTATTGATCCCCGTATTAGAATGGGTTCAAGAAAATAATCGAACCCGGAAAGGACACACAAAATGGAAAATAAATATATGAATATTCCAAAAGAAAAGTTTTCTTTTGTGCAACGCGGGGATAAGATGCACGATGAAAAGTTCAAAACCAAATCCAGAGGCTATTTTGCTGATGCGTTTTTGCGCTTCAAAAAGAATAAATCCTCTGTGGTTGCGGCTTGCATTATTGGTTTTTTGGTGCTCTTTTCTATCGTCTCCCCCATCATTTCCCCTTATACCATTAAAGATAAAGACAAAATGTATGTCAACTATGCTCCCTACACCGAAGGTTTCTCCGATTTAGGTATTGGCATTCTTGACGGTGGCGTAATCTATCAAAGTTATAGTGAAAACCAACTGAAATACCTTGAAGGTATCGCACAGGAAACAGGCAGAGATCCTCTCATTAAAATCCTTGACACCTTCGAGGAGCAAGAAATGAAGAGAGGTCAAATTGTCACTAAGACCTATCATAAAATTCGTGTGAACAAATACTTTGAAAAAGGTATTATGTATATGGTTTTCTCTGAAGCAGAATATGACGACATTATTCGCTTCGAGCAAGAAACGGGCATTCGAGTCATTTATCCTTATGTTGCCCCTGAAAACCTTGCCGCTGACAACCTCAGCAAAGACAAGAAAGACACCTTGACTCGATTCTACAAAGACAATCTCAATCCTAACCTTTGGTATAAAGTGACCGACGATAAAGGCACCCCTGCACTTGATGCCGATGGTAATTTCATTCATGCTTACCATCTAAATCCCAAATCCACCACCATTCCCGGCAAAGAATATACCGGTATCAGAGTGGAAGGTGACGACGGCACATTCATTTACAGCGCCCAAAAGGGTAGTGCGCTTCAATGCCGTATCGATTACTACAGCTACTATCAATACAAGAACGGCCATGCACCTCAATATATCTTTGGTACCAATAACATGGGCCAAGATATTTTCTGTGCAATTGGTATTGGTGCTCGTTTCTCTTTGATTTTCGCTATTTGCGTTTCTGCCATTAACCTGACCATTGGCGCTATCTACGGTGCTATTCAAGGTTTCTACGGCGGTTACGTTGACTTGACCATGGATAGAATTTCCGATATTCTTTCGGGTGTGCCTTCTATGATCACCGTTTCCTTGTTCCAGTTGCACTTGGCGCAAAAAGTGGGTGTCATACCCTCCTTCCTATTCGCCTTCGTGCTCACGGGGTGGATTGGCATGGCGGCACTCACCAGAAAACAATTCTATCGTTTCAAGAGCCAAGAATATATCATGGCTGCAAAGACGCTCGGTGCTTCCGACTGGAGACTGATGTTCAAACACATCTTCCCCAACTCTCTGGGTACCATCGTGACCAGCTGCGTGCTCGTTATTCCCGGTGTAATTAGTTCCGAAACCACCCTCACCTATCTGGGCATTGTAAACTTGCAATCCTTTGCAGGCACCAGTATCGGCGTTTTGATGAGCCAAGGTCAAACATCTATGACCACCTCTCCTCACGCTATGTTCTTCCCTGCAATGTTCGTGTCTTTGTTGCTCATTTCCTTTAACTTGTTTGGTAATGGTCTGAGAGACGCATTTAACCCTTCAACGAGAGGAGTGGATGACTAATATGGATACTAAATTAACAGTAAAAAATCTAACAATTTCCTTCCGCACTTCTAATGGTAAAGTGCAGGCAGTAAGAGGTATTGACTTTGATTTGCACAGAGGCGAAACACTTGCCATCGTAGGTGAATCAGGCTCTGGTAAATCGGTAACTTCTCGTGCCATTATGGGTATTTTGGCAGGTAACGCGATCGTAGAAGGTGGCGAAATCATCTACGACGGCAAAGACTTGCTCAAAATTCCCGAAGAAGAATTCCATAGACTTCGCGGTGACAAAATCGCGATGATCTTCCAAGATCCTATGTCCAGCCTGAACCCCATTATCAAAATTGGGCGTCAGCTGACAGAGGCGATGGTGCTCAAAGGAAAAACGCGTCAAAAGGAAAGTCGCACAGCGTTCAATTCCTACCTGAAACTGCTCAATCAAAGCATGATTTCTGCCATTGCCAACGGCGACGAAGCCTTGGCTGCCGTTATTACCCAAAAGTGCAAAGACTTTAACTCTTTTGAATACAAGCACCTTGAACTCGAAGGCGCATACAACCTTGCACACGAAGCCGCATCCGAAGCGTTGGTGGATATTCTCGATATCATGTTCAAAATTGAGAAGAAAGCCATCGAAAAAGACTTCCGCTTTGTGCTCAAAAGCATTGCACGTGCATCCAAAGCAGCTGTGCATCGTTATGTGGTGCATCAAAAAGCAGAAGAACTTTGCGCTGCAGCTGACCAAATCAAGCTTTTGGCTGACGAAGGTCAAAAGAATGGCGATGATTACTCCGCCCTTCACACCCTGCTCGGCGGCATGAAAGTTATTCTCGAAGAAGCTGTGGCATTCACCATGCCTAACTTCTTTGCAATGGGTTACTATCTCACGTTCGCACAAGAGCCGTTGCCCGAGATGTCCGTGGAAGAACTCAACGTATTCCTCAGACGTTACCTCGATGATCATTTCATGCTCGACTTTATTGCCGATGCCAAACGAGGACTCATTTTCTCCGCTGAAAGATCTTATGAGGAAAAGAAGCAAGCGATTGAATTCCTGAGCCAATACCTGCCTTTGTTTGAGCAAGAAACGCTCGACAAACGTGCAAGTTATGAGGCATTTAAATCCATGGCGAAAGAAGTGGAAGAAACCATTGACAGACTTGAAATTGTCAAAGATAGTTTGTCATACACCTTCGCTTCTGGTTTGAAGAGTGAAATTGATAAATATTTCGCCGCAATTGTCAAAAACAAAAAGGCTTTGAAAGCCCATGCAAAACAACAAGCGAAATATGATCGTTTGACGGCTGCAGGCAAAGAGCCCGATTGGAAGGTAACGCCCCCTGCTACCACAGACCTTGAACTGGTGAAATACAATATTCGCCGTCAAATTGAGCGTCTGGTGGCGCACTATGAAGAATCTTTGGCGCAAAGAGACAGCAGAGATTTTGATGCAGAAACCGTTGCCGTCATTGACTACCTCAAAGCGAATGCTTCTGGCGTTGTTGCAAAAGTGACCAAGAGAATGGCAAAAGAAAGAGCCATCAAACTCATGGAAGAAGTGGGTATCCCCGAACCCAGAAAGAGATACAACCAATATCCTTATGAGTTCTCTGGCGGTATGCGTCAAAGAATCGTTATTGCGATTGCTCTTGCCGCAAACCCTGACATTCTCATTTGCGACGAGCCTACCACCGCGCTTGACGTGACGATCCAATCTCAAATTTTGGAACTGATCAACAAGCTCAAAGAAGAAAGAAATCTTTCCATTATCTTTATTACCCACGACCTTGGCGTTGTGGCAAACATGGCAGACAGAATTGCTGTTATGTATGCAGGTAAGATTGTTGAATATGGTACTTCCGAGGATATTTTCTATCGCTCTGCACATCCTTACACATGGGCATTGCTCTCCTCTATGCCTGACCTGGACACCGATGAAAAACTCGATGCCATCCCCGGCACACCTCCCAACATGATTTATCCTCCCAAAGGCGATGCTTTTGCTGCGAGAAATAAATATGCTATGGAAATTGATTTCGAAATGCAGCCCCCCATGTTCCAAATCAGCGACACTCACTATGCCGCTACCTGGTTGCTCCATCCCGATGCACCCAAGGTGGAACCCCCGAAAGTCATCACCGATAGAATCGCAAGAATGAAAGCGAAGAGAGGAGGAGCACCCGATGGCGAGTAATGAAGTATTGCTTCACGTTGAGCATTTAAGCCAACACTTTGGTAGCCTGAAAGCGGTCAACGACGTCAGCTTTGACGTCATGAAAGGCGAAGTATTTGGGCTGGTTGGTGAATCTGGTTGTGGTAAAACAACAACCGGTCGTTCTATCATCAAATTGTATGATATCACCGGCGGCGATATTTACTATAAAGGCATTCGCATTGGTGCAGGCCTTCTCGCATATAAACAAGCCATCGCACAGGCAAAAGCCACCTATAAAGCAAAGGTGGAAGAACTCAAAGCGCAAAACCCTGTGGACCAAGCGGCTTTGGCTGCCTGCCGTCGCGAAATGCAGGATACTATCGCTGAGCAAAAAGCCAAAATTAAAGCGGCAAAACATGACCAAGAATGTTGCGATAAAGAGTATTCTGCCAAACTGATTGCGCAACTCAAAGAGAAGTATCAACCTCTCTTTGAAAGTGCATCTGAGGACGAACTCCCTGCGCTCAAACGTGATTACAAAAATGCCCTTCGCGTGGCGAAAAAGACGAAACTTGTCACGCAAATTCAAATGATTTTCCAAGATCCCATCGCATCTCTTGACCCTCGTATGACCGTTCGCGAAATCATTGCAGAAGGTCTGATTATCCAAGGCGAAAGAGATAAAGAGAAAATCAACGAAAAAGTATACGAAGTGCTCGAAATGGTTGGTCTTGTGCGTGAGCACGCCAGCAGATATCCTCATGAATTCTCTGGCGGTCAACGTCAAAGAATTGGTGTGGCACGTGCCATCATCATGAAACCCGAACTGATTATCGCCGACGAGCCTGTATCTGCTCTTGACGTTTCCATTCAAGCACAGGTAATCAACCTGCTCAACGAACTGCGCGATCAACTCGGTCTGACCATTATCTTCATTGCCCACGACTTGTCTGTTGTAAAATACTTCTCAGACAGAATTGGCGTTATGTATTTTGGTAAGATGGTGGAACTTGCGCCTTCCGACGAGCTGTTCCTCAATCCTCTCCATCCTTATACACGCTCTCTGCTTTCCGCTATTCCTCTGCCCGATCCGGCTTATGAAAAAGAGAGAAAGAGAATTGTGTATAATCCCTTGGTTGAGCATGATTATTCTACTGATCAACCCACTATGCGCGAAGTAAAACCTGGTCACTTTGTATACTGCAACGAAGCAGAATATCAACGTTACCTTGATGTGCTCAAATAAGAGCGGGACATATGACAACTCAAACCCCGCCCGAAAAAAAACCGCATTCCCTTAAATCATACATTTCCTGTGCAGTATTCATGCTGGCACTTGTTGTGATCTTTGCCTTCTATAAGGATTTATGGGGGCAAAGTTCACCCAAAGAAGTCATGCGGATTTTATCCGACGGCTTTGTGGTCGCCTCTGCCATTGTTGGTGGCGTTGGCGGGCTCATGTGGATCGCAGGATTTGGACAGTTTGATGGGATTGCCTATTCTTTCAAAACGATTGGCGCTCGTCTGACCTTGCGCGAGTATGACAAAGACGGCCATCGACTTCTACCTTCATTTTATGATTATAGAGCCAAAAAAGATGAAAAACGCTCAAAGAAAATCAATCCTCTCGTCATCTGCGGTTTGATTGGCTTGACCGTCGGTTTTATCTTGATGGGCGTGTATGCTATGCTATAAGGCAACTTTGGGGCGATTTTCGAATCGCCCCAAAAAAATACCCAACCCGTATGCGTGTTATCCTTAACGGAGAACACGCAGCGATATAAATCCCTTGCGGGATTTGCGATATTCCCTTGCGGGAGCGATATAAGGCTACGCCTTGCGATATGCCCTCTTGGGCGTGAGGGGATTTATATCATATCGCATTGGAGCGAAGCGACAATATATCGCACGAGCAAAGCGAGTATATCGCGTTTGCATAGCAAACATATCGCCAAGCAGAAAAAAGAGATAACATTTCGGCTACGAACCGATTTGTTATCTCTTTCTGTCGTTATAAGGGTTTGGGCTTAGCCCATCATGCATTTGACCGGTCAAATGCGATGCTCGCACTTAAGGGTTTTTATATTCTCCGCTAAGAACAGCACCCGTATTCTGCGAGGCTTTTTGTTACGGATTTGCCATCCGCGCGGGTTATGCGTTGAAAACACGGCGGAAGGTGACACGCTCCCCGTCGTTTTGGATTTCGGTCATCAGCTTGGAGCACAGGGCGAGAGAGGGGGCGTTTTCCACCTTTA
The DNA here is from genome assembly GCA_017629925.1 of Clostridia bacterium. GTDB lineage: Bacteria > Bacillota > Clostridia > Oscillospirales > CAG-272 > UBA1740. The sequence goes on along the minus strand of JAGBWH010000099.1, from coordinate 1,084 downwards.
CGACACCGTCAAGGTGGGAGAGCGATAGAATTCCCTCGGCAAAGCAGAAGGCGCATTCCAGCGCTTCCTTAGCGAAGCCCTGCCGTCTTTTTTCGGGCAGGATGCGCAGAGCAACCTCGGCACCCCCCTTGCCGTCAAAGGCGTAGAGAGTAAGGTCGCCGAGCGTTTCTCCGTTTTGCCGAATGGCGAGGGGAATGGAGATTCCCGACTCGTATTCCGAAAGTGCTCTCTCGAGGGCAGTACCCTCGACCTCGCCGCTGCGCTCCACGCGGAAATAGCGGGCTGTTTCCGCGTCCTTGTCCAAATGCTCCAGCACCTCGCCGTCCGAGGCGTCGATTAACGAAAGCGTTAAGCGCTCGCCCGAAATTTCGGGAATTTCAGAAAAGAGCATCGGCTCGGTCAAAACGCAGACGCGGTAGGTGCCGTCCGTTTTGTCGATCAAATCGACGTTGGTGTGGCGGTAGCGCGAGAGCAAAAAGGGAAACTCCGACGGCACAACGCCAACGTACCTGAGGGGAAGGTCGGCGTGACGGACAAGCTCCTCAAGCTCGGTAAGCGCATCCTCCACCGAGCCGTCCTCGGTGTAGGGCTGGGGCAGGGCAAAAAGAACGTCGCCGTCGGCAAGGTACATCGTGGTAAGACAGCCGTTTGAGAGCGCATAACGCTCATCGGGAAGGGAAAGGCTTAAAAGCTCCTCCACGAGCTCTTCGATCCCCTCGTCCTTTGCTATGCGCAGCATTGCTTCCCGCTCGCGCGGAAGCTCGTAAAATTGCATGTTAATTTTCCTTTCCGCCAATGAGCAGAGGCTTTTTGCACGGAAGCGTCAGAGTAACGGTAAATTCGTCCTCCTCCGCTTTGGTTTCAAAGCGGGAATGAATGGCTTCGGCGATGCGAACGCAGGTTTTGAGCCCAATGTGGTTGCTCTCTACGTTTGCGGTGTCATGGCGTTTTTTGTTGTTGAAATGTAAATATATATATTCATTATCCTGTTCTGCGCGGATAACGATCGCATTTTCCGGATCGGCGTACTTCGTGAGGTTGGAGAAAATATTATCGATGATTCGCATCAGCTTCTGCACGTCCG
>JAGBWH010000098.1 GCA_017629925.1 Clostridia bacterium | reverse complement strand
TTATTCCAAGAGGTGATAATAGTAATGTTTTTTTTCAAAAGAAGATACGAGAAGAGAAAAAAAGAAATGTATGATAGACTTATTTCTATTATCAATTGATGATTTGGAGGTTATATATGAGACTGAAACTGCGCACCATGGAATCTTTATCAGAGCCTGAAAAAGAGCTGTATGAAAGATGGAGATATAATGCTACACATCCCATGTCGGAGAGCCAAAAAAATTTTTTTAAGCAACATATGGACTACGTGTATTGTCCCGACATAGTACGGTTAGTGTTGGAAGATGATTACAAAGTCATAGGGGAACAAGGTGATTATGATTCAACAACTGTGTATCACCTTGGAGAAACGGCTCGTTTGTGTTGTAGCCCGACTAGAAATAATATTTTTTGGTTACCTACTATAATAGAGGTGTGGATTGCACGATGCTTAAATTATAAGAACAAAGGATTTTATTATCAACTTCCTCAGGAGACCAAAGGGTTAGAACGCGATTGGATGCTATTATACGATGCACTGGGGTCTGTATTTTTTAATTCATACGGCGGGCCTCCAATGATGAAAGAAATAAGATTTAGACGCTTCGCTTATTCTGTTCAGGGCGTAAGAGATCGTTGGTCTGTACCTTTATATACCGACACCAACTTTCTTTTGCTATTAACCTTGCTTGATTATTGCGGTTTTGCCTATATCGGTCCTGTTCCATTTTCACTCGATAATCCGCAAGTATGAATCATATGATTTTGCTTCACGGTGCTCAAGGCGAAAGCGTGTATCTATCAATTGATGATTTGGAGGTTATATATGAAACTGAAACTGCGCACCATCGAGTCTTTATCGGATCTTGAAAAAATAACTGTATGAAAAGTAGAAATATTATATCGCTCATATTTAATTACTTTTGTTTAATCACTTTTAAGAAAAGGAGAACTGTGTTGTGAAGATCTCTAAATTGTTGGTTTGTATGCTACTCATTTGCAGTATGCTTTTATTGTTCACGGGGTGTTTTCGTATAAGTAGAAAATACCTTAAAATGAAAGAGCAAGGGCTGCTTCCCACCAACGAAGATTTCCCCAATAGCCGGTGGGATTGCCAAGAGTTAGATATGTCTTTTTGCATGTTGGAATACGGCAGCTACAATTTCATGGGGACATACAAAATAAATGATACTACCTATCCGTTGTGGGGACTATTTCATCAATATGGGTGTGATAGCATGAGTTTTAGAGCATATACCGAACAAAATGCCCTAACTTTGCCCGATGGACTCTTAAACTTTCAAGAAGAAACTTTGTTTGGATTTATTGGCGATTATCGCTATCGTGACGGAAAAATCACCCTATCTAATATCAGTTACCATGAGGATATTAAACTCACGCCTGATTTTCCAGAAACACTCACTTTTGTTCAAAATGGCAATATTGCGCAGCAACAATATGAGCGCTGGTATGCCAAAGAAATCGACTTGTATATGGACTCCTTTACAGATGTGGAAAATGTATACAAGGGCGTGCTCACCATGAATGGCAAACCATATAAGTTTGATGCATTTGCTTACACTATGGACGGAACGTATTATTTTTCTTTTTCTGACTCTATTCGTCTTGATTTTCGTATGCATATTGTGCCCGATAAAAGCAACGACACTTTGATAGGCACTTTAGGTGCTTTATCTTGCACCGAGTTTTTAGAGTATTATGGCCAAGCCACTATCACTTTCACCAAAGAAGCGCCAGAGCCACAGTCATAACCTATTTCTACATGCGCGCCACGCCTCATTTGAGGTGTGGCGTTTTTTCATGCAAGCGGAAATCGTCCTTTATTACTTTATTAACGTAACTCTTGAAATTTTGCAATGATTTATTTCATTTGGAAATATAAAATTTCCTTTAGAAATCATTTCCTTCAAAAAAAGAAGTATCAGGATTGCTCCTTATGCTTCGAAGGCTATTCTTTGCTACAGCAGTGCCATCTTGGGACGGTTAAAAAAACAAACACGTCTTGATTAAACATTTTTTGTCTTGATTATTTCGCAGATATGCGAGAATATTCGCTTGGTAGGAACATTCGGTGCGGATGCGTTTGATGGTGCGAAAATTAATATCCCCCTGATTTTGTCGAAAAATCAAGGGGGTTTTGTGTTGTTTTGCTATTTTTCCCTATATGGCGGGGGAAAAGGCGGGGAAAAATGGTTAATTGACGGTGACGGTGTTGGAATACACGTCAGCGGTGCCATTGCCACGATATGCCACTTTGAAGGTGCGGCGCTTGGCGTCGGGCATGGTGTATGGATACGTTTTTTCGGTGAGATGCGAAGCGATTGTCGTGTAGGTTTTTCCACTTTCTTCGACCATGAGCAGCGTGTACTCGCCCTGCTCTTCACTATGTTGCCAGCTTAGATGGAGTACATTGCCCTCCAGCGTATATTTGAGATGGTGGGGAGCGGGGGCAAGAATGCGGGGGGAGAAACCTGTGATGAGATAACTTTCACCCGCTTTGGTCGCAAAAGTGAGGGTATGGTCATCCACGACAGTATCCACGGGGCAACCGTTTTTATCTGAAACGGACAAGTTTGTGCCATAACTGAGTTTAAGGTGACAGAGCTTGCCTGCCTTTGAATGGATCGTGGCTTTTTTAGGTGTGCCCTCTTGCCACTCGATATCGACTTCAAATCCACCTCTTGCACACATACCCTTCATTGAGCCGTTTTGCCATGCGCGAGGCAGGGCGGGCAAAAGGGAGATGGCATCTTCGTGGCTTTGCAAAATCATTTCGCCAATCGACGCCGAGGTGCCGTTGATGGCATCAAATTGAAACTCGTAGCCTGCATCGTGGTTGGTCCACATATTATCATAGGTGCAAAGAGACAAAATGCGATCAAAATAGAATTTGGCTTTCTCGCCGTTCCCCAATCTCGCCCAGCCAAACATTCTGTGTGCCATAGGCCAGCCGCCGATATTATCATATCCGCGTTTGTCAAGGGATACAGCGGCAGCATCGCACCATGCGGGGGTTTTCTCGGATATCACGGCACAGGGGGCGATGCCAACGAGGTGCGAGATATGGCGATGGAGGGGATCACCGATTTCTCCGTAATACTCCTCTTCGCGATACTCTTTGATTTGCCCTGATTTGCCAATGATGACGGGCGAATAATGGTCGATTTGCGCTTTGATTTGCGCCAGTAGCGCTTGGTCGATGATGGGATCATCCCCTAAAATCTCGCAAGCTTCAAGGTAGTGGGCACAATTATCATAGATCATTTGCGGGTCAAACGCGCAACCTGACGTCTGCACATACGCGCCAGCACCGCCGATTTTTTGCTCGGGGGAGGAAGAGATTTTAGCGAGATAGTCGTCTCCCATCTTTTCTACACACTTGGTGTAAAAACGAGCCAGCCCTTGGAGGACCGGAAAGACCACTTCTCTAAGTGTAGTTTTGTCTTGTGTGAAAGCGTACAAATCCCAATACAGCGCTGTGGTAAGTCCGCCTGTGCCAGGACCAGAATGACCGCCCGGCTTGCCTAAGTGATAGGGGCTATTGCCTGTGCCGACAATCCAGCCGTTTTGCCCTTTTTCGGGGCTGTATTTTTCGGGGAAATTCTCTTTGATATAACCTGATGCAAGGGACTCCATGGCAGGCATACGTACCGCATTAAAATTGACAAAAGCATCAAAGGTTTCTGCGATATTGCCTGAAAAAGCATTCCAATAGTTCATTTGAACATTGATATTGTACCAATATCCGTTTGTCCACGGTGGGATTTCCATGGCATTCCAAGTGCCTTGGAGTGAGGCAGGCAAAGTGCCTTTCCTGGACGAGGCAATGAGAAGATATCTCGCATGTTGATACATAAGTTCAGCCATGTAGGGATTCTGCTCGAGATAGATATATTCGGCTCGTTTTCTGTCGTTGCTTTTGTGTTCCTCTATGCCACCCAAATCGAGTTTGACACGAGAGTAAAGGCTTTGATAATCGGCAAGGTGACGGGACAGCAACTCATCCCATCCCAAAGCCAGAGCGTTTTGGCAGATAGCGGTAACGTCCTCTGTGGGGTGTTTTGCGCCATCCAGTTTGTGAAAATGGGCATCGGGGGAGTTTTGATAGACACCATCATCATAGATTTTTTCGCTGATCTCATAATTGGTTTTTTCACAAAATACCAGCCACGCCGCATCGGCATCGCAAACGTCAATTCTGCCTTCGGGGTTGGTTTTCATATAGGCAGTTTCGCCCTCGCATACCACATGAAGCTGGGCATCATAATCAATACCAAAATAGTCGCTATGCCCGACCAAATGAAGTGCACTATCCGTTGCCGTGACGGTGGCACGAAGGGCTTTTGCTGTGTCCCCAAGCAGTTGATCACGACAATGGCAGGGGGAAAGGGTGAAGCCTACGTTGAGCTTCCCTGCCACGCTTGACGTAATACGAATGGCTAACACTCTATCGGGGTAGCTCATAAAATATTGACGATAAATGGTCACGCCATCTTCTCGCCTTGTGTAGACCATTTCAGCGACGGCGCGGTCAAGTGAGAGTTTTCGCTCGTATCCTTCTATCTCCTCTTGACGGTCATTGGTGCTGATAAATATGTTGCATACAGGCTCGTTGCCTGCGCAGAGGCGGTTGTTAATCCAAGGCGTGCCCCCCGTCCAAAAACTATTATCAGAGATGATAATCGTTTCACGAAAAGGCTCACCAAACAAAGATGCGCCAAGGTAGCCGTTGCCAAGCGGTAAACTTTTGGACTGCCAAGTATAGCCAGCCACCGCGCCCGTAATGGCAGGGGCATCAAACCGAATATCATATAACTTTTCTTTTGACATAGCAACCTCCGTTCGTTGCTTTGCAAGCATAAGGATGAAAAGGAAGAAGCGGTTTTTATCAGAGCGGTGGTATGCGCGCCGTCACGATGAACACGCTACCATCAGCCGTTTTGCAGAATATTTTGTATGGTGGTAACGTCCACGGCTCTGGGAGAAATGTTCTCTTTTACAGAAAGTGCAGCAGCAACCCCTGCGGCTTCGCCCAGCGCAAGGCAAATGGGCATGGCTCTGAAATTGGAATGTGCCATGTGGGTGCCCGAAATGTTGCGCCCCGAAAGCAGAAGCCCGTCTACCTTTTGCGGTATGAGACAGCCGTAGGGGATGGTATAGCCCTTCCTTTGGGCGAAATGCTTTTGCACACCCGTTTTATCCAGGCTCGCGCCTGTTAAATTATGCACGTCAAAATTGAAATAGGCATCTCGCACCACCCAATTATCAAACACTTTGGCGCACAAGATATCCTCTTCGGTGAGTTGCTCTTCGCCCACAAAATGTCTGGTTTCTCGAATCCCGACAAGAGATGCAGCAGAGATGAGATAGCATTCCTCGTATCCTGGCACGTATGCTCTTAAAAACGAAACAATGGGCTCCATTTGGCTTCTGCAAACCAGCTCGGCTTTGGTCAAGTCTTCTGCTTTGGTGCCGTCAACATCAATGCAGTTGGTCATGTTACACGTCACAATACCAGGTATGGTGCTCTTATAGAGCAACACATGACCTGCGGGAAATGGCAAAATTTCTTGAGCGAGGGCTTGCAGTTCGCCTTTTGGCGTCTCGACGGTGCTTTCAAAAGAGCCTGGGAATACCGCCCTTTCCATATCGACACCGCCCACCTTAAACATGAGCGTGGCAGGTTGCATTTTTTGGTCGCTTTCTCTGCCCAAAAAATACGATGCGCCGCTAAAATAGGCAACGTCTCCATCGCCCGTGGCATCTATGACTACCTTTGCCGAAAAGGCTTTTTTGCCACTTTTGCTGATGGTCTTTACCCCTACGACTTTGTTGTCTTGCATGAGCACGCCATAGACGAGGGTATATAAAAGAATATCGACACCAGCCTCTTTTAGCATTTCGTAATAGGTAATCTTGAGCAGTTCAGGATCGATGACTTCCCGTCTTGCATAGCCATGAAAGGCATTTTTCTCTTTTGCACGAGACAGCACTTCATCATAAAGACGGCTGGTGACACTACCCGTGAAATGGCTCATAAGTCCGCTGGTGGAAATACCACCGACCGCACCGAGCACTTCGAGCAGGAGTGTTTTGGCACCCCCTCTTGCAGCACAGATGGCTGCGGCAATCCCAGCGGGCCC
>JAGBWH010000097.1 GCA_017629925.1 Clostridia bacterium | reverse complement strand
TTCTATAGAGCGGCAAACGAGACTCGAACTCGCGACCCCAACCTTGGCAAGGTTGTGCTCTACCAACTGAGCTATTGCCGCAAAATGTTTAAGAACATCGCTCTCATCCGAAAGCGGGTGCAAAGGTACAACAAAAATTGCATATACGCAAATTTTTTGAAAAAAAAATGCAAAAAAATGCGTTTTTTTTGTATTTTTGCATAAAAAAGGGCGTATAGGCTGCAATTTGCGACCGTAACTTCGGGGGAATTGGGCCAAAATTCACTTTTGGCACAAGGCGGCGTCAGAAGGTACAAATGTGTCGCAAAGTGAGAGGGCAAAGCCCGCAACCGACCAAATATTTTGCAAAAAAAATGCAAAAAAAGTGCTTTTTTCTTCATTTTTGTGGCATATTTGCTATTTTTTGACTAACTTTGCACCGTTTTTAATGACTTAACGCTTCGGCGGACTGTTAAAGTGTTCGGCAACAAAATGATTAAAACACCTCAAGAAATAGCACTACAAAAATTGCGTGCTCGCCTTACCAAGCGTTTTCACAAGGCTTGCGCCGACTACGGACTGATTGCCGATGGCGATCATATCCTTGTGGGCTTGAGTGGAGGCAAGGACTCACTAGCTTTGATAGAGTTCCTGGGCAAGCGTGCACAAGTCTATGTTCCCCGTTTTCAGGTAACGGCGGTGCATGTGCGTGTCAAGGAGAGGGACTATCACTCTGATTTGAGTTACCTAGAGGACTTCTGCGCACGCGTGCGCGTACCTCTTATTATACGCGATACGGAGATCGGGGATGAGGCGAAAGGCGAAAGGCGAGAGGCGAAAGGTAAAGAGAAAGATCCTTGTTTTCTTTGCTCGTGGTACCGTCGTAAGGCGCTTTTTGATGTGGCTAAGGAGTTGGGCTGTAACAAGATTGCTCTTGGTCACCACCAAGACGATCTGATAGAGACGCTGCTGATGAACCTATTTTTCCAAGGTAGTATCTCCACTATCCCACCGCTATTGCAGATGGACAAGATGCCTATCCAGATGATTCGCCCCTTGTGTTTGATAGAGGAGAAGGATATTGCTCGTTATGCTGAACTCAGTGGCTACGAGAAGCAGCTCAAACTTTGCCCACTAGAGAAGGTCAGCAGCCGTGCTAAAGTCAAGGAGTTAGTTACAGAACTAGAGAAGCTCAACCCCAATGTCCGAGATTCTATTTGGACTGCCATGGAGAATATCAAGGCAGATTATTTGCCAAAGAGGAAATAACAAAAGATAAACACACAAAACCCCAGAGATGATCTCTGGGGTTTGGTGTACAAATTAGGAGAGCCGCATTAATCTGGCGATCCAGGTACTCCCTCTCCTGGGCCTAGAATAAAGCCAGAGCTACCTACCATAATGGCATTACTACCGAGCAGCTGAATGCTTTCTGTCTGTGGGGTTTGATATTGTTTTTTCATATACATATTATTTTTCGTTGTTAATCCATTCGTTGTCCTTGTAGGTTGTATTGTTCTTCACCACGAATAATGATGATTCGTCCATTCTTGAGCACTTTTCTAGCGCTTACTTTTGTTGGAGTTTCTACCATAGGGATAGAGGTTGCAGTATTTTCCTCAAACACCACTCGTGCACGAATAGGTGTTGGTGACGAAGATGTGAAGTATGCACGCAAACCATAAATAGATTGAGGATAAGGCCCTGCACTATATAGGGCGGCGTTAGATACATAGTACTGATTAGCTTGATCCAATGTCTCTCCAGCATCCAATACAGGTACCATGGTGATACCGTCAATAGTCACAGGAGTGAGGGAAGTTGCAACCACTACATTATCGATTGTAAATCCATCTTCCGCATCGTATCCACCTGTGGTAGGCATTTGGATGAGGTATGGTTTGCCGGCAACGATGGAGCTTGCACGACTAAACTCTAGGTAGAGTTCCTCTCCTCCGTCCGCTACCTTAGTAAAC
>JAGBWH010000013.1 GCA_017629925.1 Clostridia bacterium | reverse complement strand
AGTGCCCTTACAAGTTCTACCTTTGCCAACACTGACAGATGGTGCCTCACCTCCCCAGACAAACTATGGGCGCCCTACGATAAGGTAGAAGGCACCGACATCGACCTCACCGATCCTCGTGCGAACGCCGTGATCATCACTGACCTTACAGACACGATACTCTTCAAAAAGAGAGCTACACCGCGCATGGATCCCCCAGCGAAACCGCGCTTTTTGACGCCGGTCAGCACGTGCACGGAGAATGGTCTTTTCGTGCAGGGGCAGTATTTTGCAATTTTCACACCTGATGCTGATTTTGAAGCTTCTCTTAGAGAGCAAGCAGCGCAGTATTCTCTCATGCGCACCGAAACAACCTCGCACGACCATGACGAGTACGGTCGCTACACGGACGTGGAAACAAAGTATTTTCCATTGACCACCTGTCGAGGGCTGACTGCGCCCTATTCAACCTATTATGGCTATAATGTCGACTTTATCGTGCAGGACGGCAAGTTTGTTGGCGTTGTCTTTTGCCGTTTCTTCAGAGGTAAGAGTGATGCCTATGGTGAGGAAATCATCAGCCTGCCAAACAGCCCCGAGGACAGGGGCGAACACCTGATCATCCTTTATGCAGACGAGCGCATTGTGGGAGAGACGATGACCAACTACGCCGATCACAGCGGTAGAGATTTTACGGATACCTCCATCACATTCAAACTCTCTGCCACAACCGATGGCAAAACCGTACAAAATGCTCATTGGGACTGACCGCACACTGAAGATGCCTCGCGGTGCTCGGCGTGATATGCACCTATCGGTGCGTGATATGTCAACTCCGTTGACGTGATATGCCCTTCGGGCGTGATATGCACCTGTCGGTGCGTTTTTCCGGCGGGGCTTGCTACCGCCCTACACAAGGGGATGGAGACAAAACAAAGCCCCTTTTCAAAACATTCTGTCATGCCCATAGGGCATTTCATGCGCAAAGCGCATTTCACAAAACCCGAAAGGAATTGATATCATTGCGTGTTCGTGGCTTGCGAACACGTCACGGAGGTGAATACCAAATGAAGATAGCCATTATTGGATATAGCGGTTCGGGGAAATCTACGCTTGCCTCAAAGTTGGGACAAGTGTATGGATGCGAAGTTTTGCATTTAGACAGTATTCACTTTTCTGCAGGATGGGTAGAGCGCACAGACGAAGAGATGAAAAGAGACGTTGAGGCGTTTTTGGAGAAAGACGGATGGGTGATTGATGGCAATTATAGCCGTATTTTCTTTTGGGAAAGAATGGAGACGGCTGACCAAATCATTATTTTGAATTTCAATCGTTTCACTTGCATCAAACGCGCATATCGGCGCTATCGTACCTTTTCACACAAAACTCGCCCCGATATGGCAGAGGGATGCGAGGAAAAATTTGACTGGGCATTTTTTCGATGGCTACTGTGGGACGGGCGCAAAAAAAAGGTGAGAGACCGACACAAAAAGATTTTACAGATATATAAAGAAAAAACGGTCGTGCTCAAAAATCAAAGAGACATCGACCGTCTACTCTCTACCCTTCTCACTAAGAGATAATCTCTCGGTGTGTGGTATGATGCTATTTTACTATGATAATTTCTTTTTCGATGGGATTTTGGGCTGCATTTTTTGCAAAGCTTTCAGCAGCGGATTATTCGGGTAATCTGCCATCCACTTGTCAAAATCAAATAGCAGACGATGGTCACCTATCAAATATTTTTGATAGCAAGTAAAACATTCCACCGCCTCAGGTGCAAGACAAATGGCACGATACATGGCATTCGTTTCTTTTTTATGGGTTTCTCTCTTGTTTTCTGCATCGCGATTGTGTTCGTATGCTTGAAGTTTTGAGATGGTGGTGCATTCACTAAGTCCATTTGTGGCTTCCCCTCGAGATGACTCATTTTTCACATAACGGGCAATAGAGAGGGCGAAGCCCGGGGAGGTTTTGCTGAGTGAGCAAAGTTCCCAATGATGGGCGGCATATTCTAAAATATAAAGAGACATTCCCTCGCAGACGATTTCCTCAAACCAACGCAAACTGTATCTTTTATCTTGTTTTGATTGACGCAAGGCATAATGCGTCAATTCATGGGAAAGTTGATAAATCGTCTGACACCAATAGGTGAGTTTGCTTTGATGCAAACGAATAAACAAAGGGTTTTTATGCAAAAAACTGGGGCAAGGGGCATCGGGATCATTAAAGATAAAGCAAGTTTCCCCATGCATAGTCTCTTTGCCAAATAATCTTTCAAATTCCGGCAACAAAAAATCCAGTATCGCTTTGATATACTGACTGTCTTTATGCGGTACAACCACCCATTGTCCCATTCCTATTTACCTCACATCCCATTATCATCAAGAAAAAAATAGGGGCCAGCGAATTTGATGCAGAAATTTTCGTTTGCGACCCGAAGGCGTATTTCCATACGTCGAGAGGAAGCAAACGGAAATAGCAAACAAAAAATATACATCAAAACTGTTTGCTGAATGTCAATCGCTGAAAGCTATGCAAATGTTAATAGAAGGCATAGAATTACACATTCTATACCTTCTTTTTTGTTTGCGGTTATGCGCAAATGCGACAGCCCCTTTTCGTTTTATTTACGCTTTGCCAACTGAACCAAAGAGTTCCATTTTTTCTTTGACAGT
>JAGBWH010000096.1 GCA_017629925.1 Clostridia bacterium | reverse complement strand
TAAGAGATAGGCTACTATAAACACGCTACAAAAACTCTGTTGAGCGAGAAAAGAGGTTTTTATGAAAAAAATATTCGCATCACTCATCATTTTGTCTGTAATGCTTGGCGTATTGGTGGGCTGTGGACTTGATTCGGATAGCAGTACAACATCCAGCACCACTACCTCACCTAACACATCGTCCAGCACCTCTACAAGTACTTCTACAAGTACTTCCACCAGCACATCTTCCAGTACCACCACCCCCGAGCCCGACTATCCCTATGAAATGACAAACGGCATTTGCATAAACGAAGTGTTGGGCAAAAGTTACGGAGAGCATTTGGCACCGGATGGCGGCGAATATGACTGGATTGAACTCTATAATACTGGTAGCACTCCTGCGGATATCAGTGGCTGGATGCTGTCAAATGATGCCGAGGAACTTCCTAAATTCATTTTCCCCGACGGAACAATTGTGCCTGCAGGCGGATTTGTGGTCGTTTGGGCAATTGGTAAAGGCACAATCCCTCCCAAAAATGGTTTTTACGCCCCCTTTAAGGTTTCCGCCTCTGGTGAGACGATCGTGCTCGCCAACCCCGAATATACCATTTTTGAGACAGTCAATGTACCCAGCATAGACGGCAATGGCGTGGATGTGTCTTATGGGCGTTCTCTGGATGGCGGAAGCGATTGGATGCTTTGCAATGCCACCCCCGGCACCACCAACCGTGACTCTGTTTGCAAGTTGCCTGCGGATATCATTGAGATTTCTGCCAACAGCGGTTTTTATGACAATGAATTTGACGTGACATTGTCTATACCTTCCGGCTTTACCCTCAAATACACCACCGACTGCTCCGACCCCACCACCTCCGCCACAGCCACCGTGTGGAGAGGGGAAAATATTCATGTCTACGACACTTCCTTTGATCCCGTTCGCTATTCCAACATTGACGTCATAGGCAAAGGGGAAACCATGTGGGCGCCCGATCAAATCGACAAATGCTTTGTGCTTCGTGTGGCTGCATTTGACCAAGCCGGTAATGCCACAGGGGTGGTCACGCGCAACTACTTTGTTGATTTTGACAGCAAAGTGGGATATAGCGGTCTGCCTATTGTGTGTCTAACATCCGATCCCGATGGACTTTACAGCAGAGATGGCGGTTTGTTTGTATTAAACCACGGTGAAAATTCTTGGTCTGCCAGCACACACGACACAAGAGACTGGGAAAGACAAACCAACTTTGCTATGTTCTCCGCTGATGGCGAATACTTATTTGACCAAGAAGTAGGCATAAAAATTCGTGGCACTTCCACGCGCGGCGTGGCGCAAAAGAGCCTCAATGTGTATGCCCGTTCTTCCTATGGTAGCAATTCTTTTGAATATCCTCTCTTTGATACCCGCACCCGTTCTTTGGTACTCCGCAATGACTTTTTCGCCAACCATCATCTTGGGCAGGGCTACTTGCAAGATTTGGTGAGCGACCGTGATATTCTCACTCAAAACAGTTTTCCCGTTCTTCTCTTTATTGAAGGGGAATACCAAGGCGTTTATATGCTCTATGAACGTTTCTCCGAAAACTTCGTAGAAGATAAATACGGTGTGGCGGACGACAACATTTGGACCGCCAAGAAGTTCGGCGGTCACTGGGGTGCTGAATTTGATGCCCCCACCACAGAAGGCTTGCTCGAATGTCAAAAAGACATGAATGATCTCTTGGTCTATATTGGTAGCCATGATATGTCAAAGAAATCCTGTTATGACTATGTGTGTTCTAAAATTGATATGCAAAGTCTGGTGGATTTGCTCTGCTTCCAACTGTATATAGGCAACATGGACTTCTCCATGGCGCAAAACATCTCTGCTTGGAGAGCCATTGAGCCTGATCCGAGCAATCCTTGGGCAGATGGCCGTTGGCGCTTTGTGGTATACGATTTGGATTTCTCTGTGGTGAGCAAGAGCAGTAAACACTCCGCAGACGAAACCGCCGACCCCTTTACCACACCCCAGCCCCATGCAGGCCCCGGCTTTTTAGGCTTTACCATTTCCGGTGCTTATTTTAAGCTGGTGAACGGTGAGCTCAAACTTGATTACAAAACAAAATCCTATAATTTTGCTGAAAAAATGATGGAAAGTCCTGAATTTTGCGAGCTGTTCGTTCGCACGATGGAGGACATTGCCAACTTTAACTTTGCACCCGAGCGTGTGAAAGCGTTGCTGGACAATCAACTGGATTTGTTCCTTGAAGTATATCCCACATTCCGCAAACGCGTCGTAGAATCTGCATATACCAACACGGATCCCGACGTTGACCAACAACTCATCAACAATCTGTATGGTAAATACGATTTGGCAATCAAATATTTCACCTATCGTTATGATTATCTGTCGGGTTATTTGGCGTCTGCCTTCTCTCTCAGTGGCACACAAAACGAGGTATCTCTGTCCGTTTCAGGTGTCGACTCAGCAGACCTTCGCGTCAATACATCTGTCAATAGCATTTCTGCGGATGGATGCACGCTGAAATATTACACCGACTACAACATGACCTTCTCCGTAGAAGATGCGCCTGAGGGATATACCTTCTCCCATTGGGAAATTGACGGCGGTGATCTCGAAGGCTGCCTTGCCACCGATACAAGCATTGTTGTTTCCATGCAAGAGAACACAGATTTGTCCGTTGTGGCAGTTTTCGTCTCGGAAAAATAATGCGAAACCTCGCGTAATGTAAACCTTAACACAATAAAAGCAAGAGCAAACAAAACAAGACGAAACATCTTCTTTGTTTGCTCTTTCATTTTTTTCATTAACACATAAAAACAGGTTTAGATGTGGCATGGTGTATGCAAAGAGCCGTTTTTTGACAACTGATTTATGTAAAATGCACATATCCTTTTGTTTTAATTTATGAAATTTGTGGATTGCTTGACATTAGAAGATTATATATAATATATGTATAGCATACTCTATATTACATATTTTGGAGGAAGGTTTTATGAACACAAAAAAACTGTTAGTTGTCGTGTTGCTGGCGCTGACTATGCTTGCGCTTGTTGGTTGCGGCACCACTATGAAAGGGAACCTCTCTGATGACAAAGTAGAAGTGACCTTTAAGGGAGAGGGTTTTGACACCTTTACCATGGAAACATTCTATGGTACCGCCCTGGAAAATCCCCCCACACCCGAAAGAGAAGGCCACATTTTCACGGGCTGGTATCTCGGTGGTGAAAAATTCGATTTTTCCACACCTATCAGAGAACCTATTTCTTTGTCGGCTCACTGGACACCTGAAGTGTATACCGTAAACTTCTATGATGAAAATGATCAACTTGTGGCAAGCGAACAAGTGGCATGGGGCAGAATGGTCACATTGCCTGAACTCGCCCAAAAAGAAGGTCATAACTTTGAAGGCTGGTATGCAGGTGAAAATTGGTTTAATCCCGAATCTCTCATCAAATCATCTCTTGATTTGAAAGCTGTTTGGTCTCTCAAGACTTGCACCGTTCAATTTTTGCTCGACGGTGAAGTGGTAGGTCAAAAGACCACTCAGTGGGGCAACCCCATAAGCGACCCCGGCGAACCTCCTGCAATCCCCGTGGGACATCACTTTACCGGCTGGGTAACCGCAGAAAATGAACTCTACAACTTTGACACCCCCGTCAAAGGCGATCTGCAATTGTCTGCTGGTTATGCAATCAACGTTTATACTGTTGTTTTCCTCTCCGGGGACGGTCTGGAACTCAGCCGTGCTCAAGTCGAATACGGCAAACTCGTCACTCCTCCCACAGCGCCCGAAGTGGACGGCTTCCTGTTTGTGAAATGGGCAAGCGGCGAAGAGGGTGCAGAACATGATTTCACCCTTCCTGTGACCGCTGACCTCACCATTCGTGCTGTCTATGAAGAAATCATCCCTCCTGTATACCACACCGTTCGTGTGTTCAGCGAAGATGGCGTGCTCCTTGGCACCTTCACCGTCGAAGAAGGCAAACTGTTTGAACAACCCACACTCGCTGAAGGTATCGTGGTCACCGCTTGGAAGCTCGGCGATGCCGACTATGATTTCGCAAGCCCTGTGATGGCTGACCTTGACATTACAGTTGTGGCAACCTATCCCACCTTTACCGTCACTTTCGTAGATGAAGCGGGCAACGTATTTGGCACCGTGGATGTCCTCTATGGTCAAGATGCTCTTCTTCCCGCTGCTCCCGCCGGTCAATACTTCACCATGGCAAGCACCGATGAACTCAAAGACATCAAAGCCGACAAGACCATCGTCCTTGGCGTGGTTCGTTCTTCCGGATTTCTTCAAGAATCCATTATTCCTGCAAAAGACCTGAACCTCGATGAATGTCAAGCGCACAGAGGTAGTGGCAACAACCTGTTCCTCTTTGCCGACGGTGACTATCTTGTGTTCCAAAAAGAAGTGGCAGGCAAAGTGGAAATCTATATGGGCGTTGACGCCAGATATATTGAAGCCAATGGTGTTGCCACCTTCGCTGCTTACATGGATGGCATTTTGGTAAACACCTTTACCTTGACAAAGAGCTATTGGTACACAATAGCCGACAATGTACCCCTGGGTGAACACACCTTCAAATTGGTACTGCTCAGCAATGTCAATGACGTAGGTGAGCAAAGCAATAGTTATGGTATGAACTGCACGTCTATGCGCTTCAATACCAGCAAACTCGATGAAGTGTATCACGTTGTATTCAAGAATGCCGACGGCACCATCATTGAAACCAAGACCGTAGAATACGGCCTGAAAGTCACCGCACCCGAAATGCCTCAAGAGGTAGACGGAGCCGTCTTCCGTGGCTTCTTTGATGCGGAAGGCAACTTGATGAACCCTGATGCCTATATTTTCAGCGATTGGGAATTTACCGCTCACTATGAAGTCATCACAAACTTTACCGTTACCTTTGTAGATCCCGAGGGCAATCCTATTGGTGAGCCTGTGAGCGTAGAAAAAGGCGGCTCTGTTGAACTGCCTCGTAGTGCTGACTCCTACTATCATGTGGAAAGCATCGCAGATCTACACAACATTCAATCCTCTAAGACTATCGTTCTGACGGCTGTGCCGAAGAGTGATTATCAGCTTGTGCAATTCGACCTCAATACCAATGCTCCTGCTGAAACGCTGGAAAAATATAACGTTTCTGTCATTGCCGCTAAAAATGAACCCAACAAAAAGAATTACGGCTACATTTTGTGGCAAGTAGGGCAAGGCATCACCTTCACTTATGATGGTGCAGGCGACCTGCAATGGCGTTATGCGGTGGATAGAGCTAATACTTCCGTCGAAGTTACCGTAGCGGTAGATGGTGTTGTAGTGGCTGTTATCAATTATGCAACCGGCTCTGCAACCCTTGGAAACGCATGGCGTGATGATGGCATTGCTTGCCATCTGCCCGAAGGCGAACATACCGTGACCATTACCCTGACCGACTTTGAAGGCGATATTTCTAAGTATGGTGGCTTCTTCATCTCCGCTTTTAGAATTCAAGAGAAAAAAGAATCCTAACTAAATACGCCCAACATAAAATCGTATAAGCACTAAAACGCCCCCCTTTGCGGCAATGCAAAGGGGGGATTTTGTATGCATTATCGCTTTTTACAATCCCTCCGACACGCTTGTGCGCGCCACCTCCCTTTACACAAGGGAGGCAGGGATTTAGTCCCATTCAAAGCAGATTTAGCCTTGACTCTGTGGGGCGTCCTGCTTGGCGAGGATTTCGTCTCGCTTGATAAGTGGGTTCGAGCCTGCACATCACCCATTTACGGGGGGAAGGCGAAACCCCGCCATATTGACGAAATTTTCGGTATACAAAAAACCCCCTATTGGCGGATGCCAATAGGGGGTACGCTATTTTATAACGTGAGATGCAAACGCTTATTCAAATACAGCGATGTAGAGAGCGTCTGCGGAAACGGTTGTGGCTTTGAGTTCTTTGGAGGTGATGACTTCATCTGTGCCTGCCAATTTCCAGCCTTTGAAGGTAAAGCCTGTGAGTTTGGGATCACTGGGAACGGTAATAGTTCTGCCTTCGATGATGTATTGAGCAGCAACAAAGGTGCCGTCCTCGTGTCTAAAGTAAATGACACATACGTTATAGTCGGTGTCCATTTCGGGATACTCTTCGCCATTTTCCCATGTGGGCATGATGTTTGTATTGAGTGCGGTTTTGTTCAAAAGGTTGGCAGCAGAGCCTGCGGTATCAACAGAAGCGTTGATGCCACCGACCACTTCGCCAAGCTCAAGGAAAACAGGGGTGAGTTCGCCTCCATGGGCATAAGCTACGACGTAAGTCAGTGTGGCAGAGTTCTTCTTGTAGTAGCCGACCTTGCCTTCGTTTTCGGTGCCGTTGAGAGATTCGTCTGCGTCAACGACATACGATTGCAGATGGTAAGCGGCAGGGTTGTCGACAACTTGGCCTGCCATGGTGACCACCACATCAGACATCATGTCTTTGAGGGTGACCGGAAGGGTCTCGGGTTTGTTATACACCAGACCAACGAGTGTGCCTGCGGCTTCGCTACCAACAACATTACCGCTGAGAACGCAACTTGTGAATTTGAGACTGGTTTTGTAGAAGCCGGTGATGATCGTGTGAGTGACCTTGGTGGAGCTTTCTCCGTAGCAGCTGGTAGTGGTTTCACTAAAGACAGCACCCACAATAGAACCGGCTTGGTTGCCAACGATAGTACCGACTTGCATAAATCCGTTCATCGTTAAGGTGTGGTTAGCTGTCACGATCTTCGCATAACCCACAGCACCGCCTGCGGCACCGCTTGTAGCGGTGATAGTACCATAGTTGGCTGTGCCATTGAGGGTGACAGAACCGGGTTGAATATCGTAGCCACCTAAAATACCGCCAACTTTATCAAGACCGGTGATATCACCATAGTTTCTGCTACCATAGATATTGATACTCTTGTAACCCAAGCTTGCATAACCGACGATACCGCCGATGTTATTTTGACCTTCAACGATACCATGGTTGATACATTGATGGATCTGCCAAACGGCATTGCCGCCGGGACCGCTGAGATTACCAATGATACCGCCTACGCTATTTTTGCCGGTAATGTGGCCTGTGTTTTCGCACGCTATGATGGAAGGCGTAATGGGGCCGGTGGAGCTGCCGGAGCCGATAAAGCTTGCAATACCGCCTGCACTAGCCTTGGCGTTGCTGATATCGCCATGGTTGGAGCAACCAAATATTTCAACCAAACCGCAACGGTTCGCATGCGCAAGAATACCTGCCGACTCTGAACTATCACCTAAGACGGAAACATTACCTGTGTTTACACAACCAATGATGTGGCATTCATTGTTGAGCTTGCCTTGCCCGATGCTGGCGAGAATACCTGCTGCATGTGCACTATTAGAAGTGATGGTGATATTTGCTTCATTTGTACAATTTTCGATGTAAAGTTGGGCAATTTCTCCAGAGGTGGGTTGAATATAGTAAGCAATTATACCGCCAACGCGAGCATTACCGGAGGTGGTAGCGCCTTTGAGTGTACCGGATACAGTACAGTATTCAACCAGCACATTACCTGCAGCTTCTGCGGCAATACCGCCTGCATAGTAGGAGGCAATGTCGGCATTCACAACATTGATATAGGAGATAACTGCGCCATCGGTCAATTTACCTGCTAGCGCGCCCAATCTTTGAGAACCGCCGCTGATTTTAGGTTCAACGATCGTCAAATTCTTCACAGTGCCTGCCACCTCAGTAAAGAGGGAAGTGGTAAGGAAGTAAATGTTGTGGTCGTGACCATCCAATACAATACCGGAGGGCAGAGCGAAGGAGGTCCAATTTTCAAGTTCGATATCGCGGATAATGGTGTAAAGACCTGCAGGAGCAGTTGCCAAAGCCGCCAAATCAGCTTGTGTGCGGATGGGTGTGCCTTCCCATGTTGCATCTTCTTGGATGATGTTGTAGTCAGCGATGATGTAGATGTCGGAGGTGATCACCAATGCTTTGATATCTTCTTCTGTGAGATAACCTTCCACACCTTCCATTTTCCAACCGAGGAATTCTTTGAGATCAAAGGTGGGGGCTACGGGTACACTTTCGAGCGATTGCTTGATGGCAACTTCGATAGGATCGCAAAGCGCCACGCCATCTGCATCTACAAAATGAACGAAGAAGGTCTGTGTCTTGTAGTTGGCGGTGTAGGTCACATCACCTTCTACTTTTTGCAAGAGAATGTCTTCTGCTGAAATGAGGGCGGAAGAGCCTTCTTTAGACCAGCCTGTGAAGAGCATATCTGCAACTGTGGGGGCTTCGGGTACGCTTGTGACAAATTGGTTCACCACAACAGTCTCGGGTGTGCCAATGGTATTACCGTTTGCATCTTTGAATGTTACGGTGTAGGTCACATCTTTATAGTTTGCCATGAAGATCATGTTAGCTTCAATGGCCAATGCTTTCACTTGTTCGGTGCTGAGCAGAGTGGAGTCGCCTTCTCTTGACCAACCGGTGAAGATTTTGTAAGCCACAGCAGGGCCATCGGGAACATTGGTGAGTTGTCTGCCTGTGATAACGCTCTCGGGCGTGCCAATGACTTCGCCGGATGCATCTTGGAAGACAACGGTGTAGATGACATACGCATAATGAGCAGTAAAGACGGTGTCGCCTTCGATGGGCATGGCTTTGATTTGCTCTGCGGTGTAGAGCTGACCGTCACCGTCTTTTGTCCAGCCGATGAAGGCTTTTTCAAACACAGAGGGAGCAGTGGGAACAACGCTTACGGTCTTATAGATAACCACTTGAGCGGGTGTGCCCAATACGCTACCATCTTCGCCTTTGAAGGTGACGGTGTAGGTGATATCACCGTAGTTGGGCGTCAGCACGATATCAGAAGTGACAGACAGTGCTTTGACTTGTTCTGCGCTCAGCAGTTCGCCTTCGCCACCAATGGTCCAACCGGTAAACATCTTGCCTGCCACGGCAGGAGCGGTGGGCACATTCAAGGGAGAACGGCCCGTGATAACGATTTCAGGCTCGCCGAGGATTTGACCTTCGGCATCTTTGAAGGTAACGGTGAAGGTAATGTACTTGTATTGCGCCACAAGCGTCAGGTCGCTTTCGATGACCAACGCTTTGATTTGTTCTTCTGTGAGGCATTCAGTTGTGCCTTCAAGTGCCCAGCCGAGGAATGTTTTTTCACTCAAAACGGGAGCGGCAGGGATAGCGGAAATGGATTGTCCGCTGACCACCGTCTCAGGTGTGCCAATAATGTCAGCACCTTGGTCACCCTTAAAGGTCACGGTGAAGGTCAGATCAGCATAACGTGCCACAAATGCGGTATCACCTGTGATGACCAGGGCTTTCACTTGCTCTTCAGTCAAAACTTCGGTTGTGCCAACTTTTGACCAACCTACAAATACCTTGTGGGGCAGTATAGGTGCTTCGGGCACGACTGCGGGGGATTGATTGACCACAACTTTTAATTGCTCACCAAGAAGGTTGCCTTGGGAGTCTTTGAAGTATACGGTGTAAGTGAGATCTTTGTAGCATGCTACGAAAGTGACATCTTCAATGATGGCCATGGACTTGATATCACTTGCAAAGTACAAGGTATCGTCTTGACCTTCAATGCACCAGCCCGTGAACACTTTGTTTTTCACTGTGGGCGGTTGGGGGATATTAGAGGGGCTAAAGCCTTCCTCTACGGCAATTTCCTCTCCAATGATGCTTCCGTCTGCATCCTTAAAGGTAAGGGTATGTATGATGGGCGGGGGTGTGCTTTCGGTGGTTGTGGCAACCGTTGTGGTGCAGGCGGCTAACAAGCAACCCATTGCACAAACGAGTAGCAACAAACACAAGAGTTTTTGCATTTTCATATAAATTCCTCCATAGAGAATAATAAAATAAATACCTACATTGATTATAATATAAATGTTTTGTTTTTTCAATTTATTTACTGCACAAAAATAGAGGCGTGATTTGGTCAAAATGCCAACTCTTACCAACACAAATAAAAATCAAACACTTTCGGGTATTCGCTTTTTGTTGGTAAGTGAAGCGCGCCTGTGGCGCATGAAACTTTGCAACATAAAAAAGTGCGCCCCTGCTTCATATTCGCCAAGGCAAATGCTTTGTCCGAAGAGCCTCTCCCAAAATAGATACAAAAAGAGGGGGGTATGCCTAAAAATAAGACGATTTGGATTGCATTTCCGAATGAATAAGATGACATTTTGCTATCAAAGACACTTTTTTTGTTTTATCTCTTTTCTATCATTGACTTTTCTTGATGATTGTGATACACTACCTTATGGAAGAGAAACCTTCTTCCATACCTAAAAACATACATTGAGAGGATATGATTATGCGTTATCGTGTGCTTCGTTTCCCCGGTTTTCGCGCCAAAGCATTCACGCTCAGTTTTGATGATGGTGCGTATGATGATGTGCGTCTGGCACAAATGTTTCATCAATATGGCATGAAATGTACCTTTAACATTAGTTCCATCCGTTTTGCTCAAGATCCCAATGAACCACATAGAAAAGTGACACTTGAGGAAGCCAAGCAATACTACTATCCCTTGGGACATGAAGTGGCAGTTCATGGACTGCGCCACATCTCCCCCTACCAATCTTCGTCTCCCGTTATGATTCACGAACTGCTCGAAGACCGCATTGGTCTGGAAAATATTTTCGGCCGCATCATCACAGGCTTGGCATATCCCGATGATGGCAGAAACACCCCCGAAATGACACGCCGTTTGGCAGATATGGGCTTCCATTTTTGCCGTTGCCTTGCACCGGATGACACCTTTTCATTGCCTACCGATTGGCTGAATTTGCGTCCCACCACCAAACATAATTCCAGATATATGCCCGAGTTGCTTGACAAATTTTTGGAACTCAACATTTTCGATAAATACATTTCTCAAAGAGAATCCAAATGGTTTTATATGTGGGGCCATAGCCACGAACTGAGAGGACAAAACAACTGGGAAATCATCGACCAAGTCGGTGAAAAAGTGGCTGGTCATGATGAAATTTGGTTTGCCACCAATAGCGAGATTTGCGAATATGTACGTGCTTACCAGCAAATGCAATTCTCCGCCGATGACCACATTGCCTACAATCCCACCCATTACACCATCTACCTTGAAGTGGACAAAGAAAATGTTGCCATCGCCCCCGGCGAAACCAAATTCTTCTCCTAATTCTTTAGAGCAAGAAAAACCAATGATATCCCCCATTGCATTTGACGATACATTTGCGATGGGGGATCACTTAAACATCGCAAAAATAAAGCAGGAAGGAGGGCATCACCGTGACCGAAACAAACCAAAGCAGTATTGCCGAACTTACAGAAGAAGGCAAAGTGCCATTTACTTTGACACCTGAACAGAAGGCTCGTGTGATGGAAAAACTTTCTGCCACACCCATCTCTTCCGCACAACTCGTCATGAAGATGAATGGTGCCATAGACGGAAAAAGAATGCGCCTCCTCCGTACAAAAGACTTAGATGAAGGGCTTGTAGGGCATGGATTTTTGGCGTATGCCAAAGCAGATAGCGGAAAAATCATCAAAACCCCCACTCAAAAAGGAGAAAAAGCAGGGATAAGCACAATCACGCACAAATTGGCTGGCGGTGGCACAGAGCCGCAAATTGTGCTTGCCAACCAAACGCAAGTGTATATTGTGCATCATATCCATGCGCTGCTCGGGCTAGATGCCGCGCTCGACCAAGATATCCCCAAGGCGTCATCCGGTGCGCCCACCGTCTCGGAAAGTGCTGACACACCTAAAAAAACGAAACCGGCTCACTTTCAGTTTTGCTGGGATTGTGAAGGAAAGTATACCCCGTCTCTTGCTTTTCGCTGCAAAACGTGCGGATGGCCTATATGTCCCAAGTGCGGGGCTTGCCGTTCGGCACGCGCGGGCGGTTGTGTGGAAAGCAAAAAAGGTTTGTCTCGCTTTACGGGCATTGAAAAAGAGAAAAACGAAATTCGCGCATTACTCCAAAACCATGGACTACTTGACCGAGGTATGTTTGTGGAGCTCTGCGAGGTGTCCTCTCCTGCCCAGCTCGCACAATTCAAAGCCAAATACGCCACCGCATTTACCCAAATAGAGAATTTGCGCCAAGCCAAACGCGAAGAGCGTGTCGACGAGCAAGCCGAGCATTTAAGAGAGATTAAGCGCAATCAAAGAGGATTTTATCGCATTGTGTCTGTCAATGACCGCTTTTTGACCTATGTCACCGCCGCAGGTGTGAAAAAAACCATTCCCAATAAGCCCCCTGTTCGCATCGGCAAGGAATATGCCGACCTGTCGGGCGTTTTACCTAAATAAAAAAGCACTTTTCATCTATCCTTTGCGGGATTTTGCTCACAAAGGTGTTGCAAAGTGCCTTTTTTTATGTTACACTTAATCTATACTACACGCTCTGTTCTTTTGCTCATTTGACAGAACTTAGTATGATCATCATAGAAAACGGAAAAAACGACTTTGCCATTTTTTGGTGGTCGAGTCATGTAAAGGAGATAAAATGCGTCAAAAGAAGATTGTTTCGCTTGTTTTGCTTGTGCTCGTACTTGCCCTGTGCTTGACTTCGTGTGATAAAGCGCCGGAGGGGCTGAAAAAAGGGGAACGTCCGTTTCTCAATTTTTTGTGGGTGCTGCTCATTTCCATGGTGCCCATCATTGAACTCCGGGGCGGTATTCCCGTTGGCGCAGCATTAGGACTTCCTTTTTGGGCGTGTTTTTTGGCAGCCGTTATTGGCAATTTGATACCAGTCCCCTTTATTTTGCTCTTTATTGAAAAGTCCATGAGTTTCATGAAACGGCATCATATTTTTCCGCGCACCATCGGTTGGTTAGAAAGGAAAGCGCAAAAAGGTGCGAAAAAAATTCAAAAAAATGCCCTGTGGGGACTCCTGCTTTTTGTAGCCATTCCGCTTCCGGGCACAGGGGCATGGACAGGCTCTCTCGCGGCAGGGGTGTTTCATCTTGACCGCAAGTTTTCCTTTTTCTCCATCATTGGCGGTGTGCTGATTGCAGGTGTGCTGATCACCTTGATTTCCTACGGTGTGCTCGGCTTTCTGTCTTTCTTGCTGTAAGGGAT
>JAGBWH010000095.1 GCA_017629925.1 Clostridia bacterium | reverse complement strand
TGAGAAAAGAGGGGCAAATCCATGGGCATTCCATTCATCAGATCTTCCAACATATAAGAGGGGTTGGCTTGCACGATTTTATCATTGCCCGCATCGTCCTTGGCAGTATGCCAAATGTAGGGTGTGACGCCGTATTGATACACAACGGTGGCAACATCGGGGTCTAAGATGCCGCATTCATCGCTTTCGAGATAGTTTTTGAAAGATGCCAGGTCGTTCTTTTTCATACCGCCCAGCACCGCCTTAATCATTTGCAGTACCACGGGAGAGGAGTAAACGTAGCCTTCTTTATACTCACCGCGACCTTCGGCATTACCCACAAGAGAAGCAAGGATTTCTGCGCTATCCATGGTAACAGCATCAATGGAGAGCGGGTAAGAAGAAAGCGCATCTTCTTCCACGCGGTCGATATAGAGCTGAATACCATTCGATAGTGCCAAAATCAGTGCAATGCCAATGATACCAATACTGCCCGCAAAACTGGTGAGCATGGTACGGGTTTTTTTGGTGAGCAAATTGTTAAAAGAAAGCGTCAGCGCCGTCCAAAAAGACATAGAGGTGCGCTCTTTTTTGGATTTTTTCGCTTTTTTTGCACGAGGCGTGGCTTGTTTTGCCTCTGCTTCTTTTGGTTGATCTTTGAGGGGTTGCTTTTCTGCCATTTGCGCTTGATGCTCTGCCACCTCCGACATGGCTTCCTCGGCGGTATAGGGATGAGAGTCAGAGATCATTACCCCGTCGCGAAGGCGAATGATACGGGTGGAGTATTGCTCGGCGAGTTCCGGATTATGGGTGACCATGATCACGAGTTTGTCTTTGGCAATCTCCTTGAGCAAATCCATGACCTGCTGGCTGGTTTGGGTATCCAGAGCACCGGTGGGCTCATCTGCCAGCAAGATTTCGGGATTGTTGACAAGCGCACGGGCAATGGCCACTCTTTGCATCTGCCCGCCTGACATTTGACCGGGCTTTTTCTTTAATTGGTCACCAAGTCCCACTTTTTCAAGTGCTTCCGTGGCTCTGCGACGGCGTTCCGCTTTAGAGACGCCTGAGAGCGTTAATGCCAATTCCACATTGGCAAGCACAGTTTGGTGGGTGATGAGTTGATAACTTTGAAACACGAAACCAATACGGTGATTGCGGTAGGCGTCCCAGTCTCTGTCTGTGTAGTTTTTGGTGGAGATGCCATCAATTAACATATCACCGTCTGTGTATTGGTCAAGTCCGCCCACGATATTGAGCATCGTGGTTTTACCGCAACCGGACGGGCCTAAAATAGACACAAATTCATGACGGCGAAAATGCATATCAACGCCTTTTAACGCGGCAACCTTTTCCCCGCCTGTATCGTAAATTTTCGTAATGCCAAATAACGAAAGCATGATTTTCCCTCTTTTTTATATAAATTTGTTTTTGTGTAGATTGGGTGTCACTTGCATGATGATTGCAATATAACATAGAAATGTTATCTAAAATGAATATTTTTGTAAATAATCTGTTATTTTTATATCGCAGGTGTATGAAACAGCCCATCATCGCGATAAATAAAAGGCGAGATTGTGCAAAATATGCGTCAATCCCGCCGTATGCTATGTCTTATTTTTTTGAAAAAACAAGGGGGTTTTGGATAAAATCGTCGATTTTGGACGATTAAGGCCAAAGAATAGAGATGATTTTGTCGTCATCGGGCAACGCTGCCATTTGCTCATCTCCCCACTTCAAAAAGCGCATCAAAGTGTCGGTATATTCTTCGGGACGGAGGATGGAGATTTGGTTGAGCAATTTCTCTTCTCTGCCCGATGGCTCAAGCGAATAAAGCTTCATATCAGAGAGTATATCGGTAAATCCGCAGGGGAAGTCTTTGAGACATTCACAAAGGTCAAAAATGTCTTGGCGGAGAGTGCTCCATCTCGCTTCGTCGATTTGAGACACGCCGTGTACGGTATAAAATCCGAACTCGCGTGATTCAAGGAGTAGCGTCAGGGGCAAAAATCCGTCGGGGGTGAAAAACACAGACGACTCACCCAAATAAATACCCGCAAAAGAACCGGGCAAAAGTTCCACCACATCTCCCTCAGGCAAAGTCTCAATGTCGTACATATCGAGGGACGCTACGGCTTTTTCGGGGCATTGCTCTTCTGCACGAAGCACAGACACCACCCCGCCCTTGGCTTCTTTTACGATATCGAGAAAATCGCAAATATACTGAATGATGCTTTCTCCACCATCAATTTCCTCAAAGTCAAGAAATTTCAGTTTGTGGCCGAAAATCGAATCGGGTGTGTAGATAATGGGGTAGGAAACGGAAAGTTGGTTATAAGCCCCCGACTCGTCACGGGCAAACAAAATACGCCCGTCTCGGGTGATATCTATGCGCAAATCGCCTTGATACCCATAGGGGATGTCTTGCTCGTCTTCGGGCAGCTCGTATTCGTATTTTTTCTCGTCCGTATATGTGTCTCTCATATAGACCGAGATAGATACGCCCAGTGCCTGTGCCTGTTCTGCCGCTTCTATATATTCCTCTTTTTGAGTCAGTTGCAAAATTATCGCTTCACCGTGAGAGGTCAGGTCGCTTCTTTCTATTCTGCGGTAGGACTCTACTCTGCTCATGTATGACTTTATCTCCCTTTTGTTTCAAACTAAGCATAGTATACCACATCTTTTCTCTATGTGCAACCATTTCTCGCACATATTTACAATTCCGTCATTTTTCTGCCATTCAATTTCACAAAAACAAAGCCTTCTCTCTACCTTGACAAGTTGGACTTTAACATAGTATAATATAGAACGTATAATAAATTTGCTATTTCCATTATATCGCGAGGTAAACTATGTTAAAGGTAAGTCACGTATCCGTCATGAATTTTGACAATGCCATTCGAGGCGCCAGAAACCCGATGAACAGCTGGAGTAAATCCGACAGCTACTATGACGAAAAGGGGCAATTTGTGCTGGGCGAAGAAGATTTAGCCTTTGGCAGAAAATTGGCTGTGGCAGGTTCAGACCACCGTAAATTTCTCCGTCAAATCATGGTGTCTATGGATATTTATGCTCCACTTTATTGGTGGAAAGAATTTGACACATATAAAGTAGGTACTGTGGCTGACTCTACCAGCACCATGCATAAAATCCAAGCCAAAACCTTCACGCGCGACGATTTTAGCCACGACAGAATGACCGAAAAAGCCTTGGCTTGCTTAGATGGTGTGATTGCCTGCCTTGAAGAGGAGCGTCTGCGCTATATAGAGACAAAAGAAAAGGACGCCTGGCACAATATGATTCAGTTGCTTCCCTCCTCTTATAACCAGCTGCGCACGGTCACCATGAACTACGAGGTGCTCATCAATATCTACTATGCCCGTCGCCATCACAAATTGGCAGAATGGCATACCCTCTGTCAAGCCATCGAAGCACTTCCCTATGCAAAAGAATGGATTTTAATCAAAGAATAACAAAAAGCGAAAGGATATCAAAATGAAATACGGTCTGATTAAAGTTGCCGCCGCTTCCCCTCGTATTCGCGTGGCAGATACAGCATTTAATAGTCAAGCCATGGTAGAGTGCGCTCACCGTGTGGCAAAAGAAAATGTGGGCGTTTTGGTTTTCCCCGAACTCTCGATGACCGCCTACACCGCAAATGACCTGCTCTTCTCCGAAAGTTTACTCGCAGGAGCAGAGCAAGGTGTCATAGACTACATGGAGCAGACAAAAGACTTGCCCCTCATCTCATTTTTGGGGGTGCCTGTTTCTACTTTTGGCCGCATCTATAATTGTGCCGCCGCCATCTGCGAGGGCAAACTGCTCGGTCTTGTGCCGAAATATGCACTAGGCAACTACGGCGAATTCAACGAATCTCGTTGGTATGCTCGCCCTATGGCGCAAAACCTTCCCCTTTGCTATGCGGGGCAGGAAACCATGATTGGCACTAACTTGATTTTCAGCTGCACCTCTATGCCCGAACTAAAAATTGCAGCAGAAATTTGCGAGGACATTTGGGTGTCTGAACCCATTTCCTGTCGCCACACCGCCGCAGGTGCGAATTTGATTGTCAACCTTTGCGCAAGTGATGAATTTTTTGGTAAGAGCGCTTTGCGCCGTGACATGACGCGCGTGCAATCAAAGAGAGCGTGCTGTGCCTATGTGCTGGCGGATGCAGGAGATGGTGAAAGTTCCACTGATTTGGTATTTGCGGGCAACCATATCATGTGTTCTCTGGGCGAAGTTGTGGCAGAAAAAGCGCCCTTCTCGGAAGGCGACACCTTGATAGCCACGCTGGACTTAGGTACCGTTCATTCCAGACGCCTGCGCGCCAACTTCTCCCCCGACACCACGGGCTACCTCTATCCCGCCTTTACTCTACCTCTCCAAAAAACCGAAATATTCCCTCGTCCCGATGCCTATCCCTTCATTCCCAAAGACGGTTCGGGCATGGAAACCGCTTTAGCCATTCAGTCTCACGCCTTGGCATCCAGAATGCGCCATATCCACGCAAAATGCGCCATTTTGGGGCTATCTGGCGGACTGGACTCCACATGGGCGGTGATTGTGGCGAAAAAAGCGGTAGAACTGCTGGGCATGCCCGCCTCTGCTGTGCTGGCGGTCACAATGCCCTGCTTTGGCACTTCTTCCCGCACCAAAAACAATGCCATTGCCTTGGCTGATGCGCTGGGCGTGACGCTGATGGAAGTGAATATCAGCCAAGCCGTTACCCAGCATCTTCGTGACCTCGGTCATGACACCGTCACCCCCGACCTGACCTTTGAAAACGCCCAAGCCAGAGAGAGAACCCAAGTGCTCATGGATTTGTCTAATGCCAAAGGCGGACTTGTTGTCGGCACAGGCGACCTCTCCGAAGGTGCGCTGGGTTGGTGCACCTATAACGGTGACCATATGTCGCTGTATAGTGTCAACGGCTCTGTGCCCAAAACCCTGATGCGCCATATCACGTTGGCGTATGCACAGCAAAGTCCCGAACCGCTAAAAAGCATTCTCATTGATGTGGTTGGCACTCCCGTTAGCCCCGAATTGCTTCCCCCAAAAGACGACCAAATCAGCCAAGTCACAGAAGATATCATCGGCGCATACGAGCTGCACGATTTCTTCCTCTGGCATATCATGCAAAACGGCTCTTCCGCAAAGAAAATTTTGCGTCTGGCTGAGTCCGCCTTTGAAGGATATTTTGACCGCGAAACCATTCGCCAAACCCTCATAAAATTCCTGCGCCGTTTCTTCTCTCAACAGTTTAAGCGTTCTTGTATGCCCGACGGCCCCAAGGTCACGCAGGTGTCTTTGTCTCCTCGCGGAGATTTGCGTATGCCCAGCGATGCTTGCGGTGCGCTTTGGCTCAAAGAAATTGAAAATCCAGAAGAGTAAGAAAGAGATAAAAACCACACCATGAACTCTCGTTTAGACGAATTATTTGCTTCGCTCCACCTCTCCTCCCCCACGCCCAAAGGCCCCATTACGTATCTCATAGTTGGCCTGGGCAATCCCGGTGCGAAATATGACAAAAATCGCCACAACGTTGGCTTTCACGCCATTGACGTGCTGGCAGAAAAACATCGTATCTCTATTAAGAATGCCAAATTTCATGCTTTGGTGGGCGAAGGTGAGATTGCAGGGCAGCACGTGATGCTCATGAAACCCCAAACATTTATGAATTTGTCAGGTGAGGCGGTACGTGAAGCGGCAAACTACTACCACATCGCCCCCGACCATATCATCGTCTATTGCGACGATGTGTCCTTTGACGTGGGGCACATGCGCATTCGCAGAAAAGGCTCGGCAGGCGGACATAATGGGCTGAAAAGCATCATCGCAGAGTTGGGCAGTGACCAATTTCCACGTGTGAAAATTGGTGTGGGGCAAAAACCGCATCCGGACTATGATTTAGCCGATTGGGTGCTGGGAGACTTACCCGCCGAAGCGCAAAAAGTCATGCCCGACCTCTACGCCAAAGTGGCAGAAGCCACCGAGATGATACTTGAGGGACACATCGAGCAAGCCATGAATCAATATTCCACCTAAAGAGACATACATGAAATACCAATCCACACTCATTTGCTTTGACCGAGAATACAGGCAATTTTCCCGTGTTCTCGTCGAACAGCTCGCCTCTAAAAAGCCTCTGCCCATTATTATCAACGGGCTAAACGCTTCTGCCTCAAACGCCCTTTGCATAGAGGCGATTCGTGACCTGTCAAAAGCAGAGAAAGGCCCTGCGCTGATACTTGTGCCTCACAGCAAAGAAGGCAGATGGCTTACCGGTATGCTGGAATCTGCAGGACTTCGCTCTGCCTATTACCCCGTTCGGGACTTCATATTTGATTTTGTATCTGCCTCCCACGACACAGAGCGTGAGAGGCTGTTTGTGCTGTCTAAGTTAGAAAAGCAAGAACTCGACGTGGTGGTCAGCACGCCTACGGCTGCCCTTCAAATGACCATTCCCCCCGACCTTTTGGCAAGTCATACCCTTTCCCTATCCTGCGGTGCAGAAATGCCTCCGCTTACCTTGGCAAAGCGCCTTGGGGAGATGGGGTATGTTCATGTTGACACGGTTGAGAGTGTGGGGCAGTTCACAAGACGAGGGGGCATCATCGACGTATACGGTGCAGGATCACCCCCCTTGCGTATTGAGTTTTTTGGGGACGAGATTGACCGCATAGGTCAATTTGATCCCGACACCCAACGGGTGACTGGCGAGGTGGAGACCGCCTCTATTTTACCGGCACGCGAAGTTTTGACCACGCCCGAAACATTGGCGCAAATTGCCACCCACATCAAACACAATATCAAAAAATCCAAAGAAGAAAGCACCACCCGCGCCCTTGAACATGAGCTTGCCGCCATTTCGGGGGAAACGGATTTATATACCAGAGATAAATATATCTCCATTCTCTACCCCGACGCCTATTGTCTGTTTGACCATTTTTCTCAAAATATGCCCATTTTTCTCCAATCTTCAAGCGAGGCAGAAGAAAGCCTTGCCGCCTCTGAGCGTATGCAAAACGAGATCGTCGAGTCGCTCATCGAAAGAGGACTCATTGGGGGAAAATACGCCCATTACTGCAAACCTCACACGTATCTGGAAACCGTGTATGCCCATCACGTCCCCGTCTACTTAAACCAATTTGCCGGTGTGAGTATGTCGATGGCGTGTGCGGGGCTGTTTGGATTTCGTTGTAGACAAACCGCCTCTTACAGAGATAATTTCAGGCAACTGTGCGATGATCTCAAAGACCTCATCAAAACAGGCTATCGCACCCTTGTTTTGTGCCCTTCTCCGCTTGAAGTAGATCCCTTGCTCAAAGCGCTCGATGACGTGGATATTCCCGCCATGCGTATGGGCGAGGATACGCCCCTTGACGAAGCCACCCTGCCTTTCGGGGCTGTTGGGGTGGGGGTTGGGGCTTGTCTTTCGGGATTTGATTTGCCAAATCCCAAAGTTGCCCTGCTTTCTATGGGCGAGGACGGTGGCGCAAACGTGCGCAGAAAATCCCCTCGTATTCGCCGTGCCAAAGTGGAAGCAGGTCAAGCTATTCGCTCCTCTGCCGAACTGAAAGTGGGCGATTTTATCGTGCACCAAACCTATGGTATTGGTCGATTTGTTGGTATTCAAAACACCCGTGTAGCAGGGGTGGCAAAGGACTATATCACCATCCAGTACGCAGGCACCGACCAACTTCTCGTCCCCGCTGATCGCCTCGAATATATCTCCAAATATATTGGGGCAGGCGCAGATGATGGCACTGTTAAACTCACCAAAATGGGCGGTACCGAATGGGGCAAGATGAGAAGCCGTGCCAAGGCTTCCGCCAAGGCGCTCGCAAAAGACTTGATTGCCCTTTACGCCGCCCGTCAAAGAATGCCGGGTTTTGCCTTCCCGCCCGACGACGAGCTGGAAAAAGAGTTTGACCAAGCCTTTGAGTTTATCGAAACCGAGCCTCAAATGATTGCCATTAGTGAAATCAAGCAAGATATGATGCGCCCCACGCCCATGGATCGTCTACTGTGCGGAGACGTGGGTTTTGGTAAAACCGAGGTGGCATTTCGTGCCGCCTTCAAAGCCATTTGTGCCGGCAAGCAGGTGGCGTTGCTTGTGCCGACCACGATTTTGGCATTACAGCACTTTCAAACTGCATTATCCCGCATGAGAGGATTTCCCGTTTCCATTGAAATGCTCTCTCGCCTGCGCTCCCCGTCAGAGCAAACGAAAATTCTTCGTCGTCTCAAACGTGGGGATATTGATATGCTCATTGGTACTCACAGTTTGCTTGGCAAAAAGGTGGAATGGAAAGACCTTGGGCTTTTGATTGTGGACGAAGAGCAACGATTTGGCGTGGCGCAAAAGGAAAGACTCAAACAAATGTCGCAAGGGGTGGACGTGCTCACCCTTTCTGCCACACCCATTCCTCGTACTCTCCATATGGCGATGTCAGGCATTCGCGATATGTCCATTTTGGACGAAGCCCCTGCTGACCGCTTCCCTGTGCAAACCTATGTGCTTGAGCATGATGCAGGCTTTCTTGAAGAAGCCATGCGAAAAGAACTTCGCCGTGGCGGTCAGGTGCTATACCTGCACAATCGCACCGAAACCATAGACCTTGTGGCGAGCCGTATTGCCAAAGCCATTCCCGATGCCCGTGTGACATGGGCGCACGGTCAAATGGAAAAAGACGAGTTGGAGCAAATCTGGCAAGCACTTGTGCGCGGAGATATTGATATTTTGGTATGCACCACCATTGTGGAAACGGGGGTTGACCTGCCCAACGCCAACACCCTCATCATAGAAGATGCGGATAGAATGGGGCTGTCTCAATTGCACCAACTTCGCGGACGCGTGGGTAGAAGCGGACGTCGCGCCTATGCCTATTTCACCTTCCGCCCCGGCAAAGCCCTCACGGATATTGCCAGAAAACGTCTGGATGCCATTCGAGAATATACGGAATTTGGCGCAGGATTTCGCGTGGCGATGCGCGACCTCGAAATTCGCGGTGCAGGCAATCTGCTTGGTGCAGAACAACACGGCAATATTGATGCGGTGGGCTATGACCTGTATGTGCGATTGCTCCAAGAAGCCATCCTCGAAGAGCAAGGGCAAACCATTACTCCGCCCTTTGAATGTACGGTGGATATTCTCTCTGACGCCCTTATCCCTGAAACTTATATTCCCTCCGCTTCCCATAGAATGGATATGTATAAAAAAATCTCCCATATTGCCACCGAGCATGACCGCTCAGATATTTTGGACGAGTTTTGCGACCGCTTCGGAGATCCTCCGCCACCGGTGGTACGGCTGCTCTACGTGGCACTCATTCGTGCGCTTGGCTCAAAGCATCATATGTCTAAAATTGAGCAAAAAGAAGGGGAGGTTCGCATTGTTTGCGAGAAAATTGACCTTCCTTTGTGGTCTGAACTCTTCGCCACTCAAGACAATTTGCGTATGGGCGGTGGACTTTCTCCTGCCGTATTTTTACGGTTAAAACGAGGAGAGGACGCCGCAAAATCCACCGCCGCACTGCTGCTGAAATACGATGCGCTCAGCGAAGCGGACAAAAATAAACAAGAAGGAGAAGGATAAACTATGGATACCGTCAAACGTATATTTTGGGGCAGCAAACGCCGCATGACGCTCTCTGTTTTGGCGTTGGTGCTTTTGCTCTCTATCCTGTTTTGCACCTTGCTCTTGCCTTTTTTGCAAAGCGGACCGATTGTCATGACGTGCAAGGGTACGTATCTCAGGCAAGGCACATTCATGTATCTCTATACCTTCTTCCGCTACCTGCTTTTGTCGCAAACCAATGCCGTAGATACCCCTGCATTTTGGCAAAAAGTCCGCCCCGACGGCATGACCAACAATCAATATTATGGGAAAATGGCGGTTTTGCTGGTGGAGCATACATTCGCATCTGCACGGCTATATGACCAATATGCCACCCTCTCCGCCGAGGAGAGACAACATCTCTCTTTAGCAGAAAAAGACATGATCGCCGACACCCGTGTGGGCGGCGGAAGCAAAAAAGCATTTAGAGAACAAGCCAAAGCATTTGGATTTTCCTATCGCGATTTCAGCGAAGCCACCACGCTTCTCTATAAAGCCGCCCACCTACGTGACGAGGTATATGGTGCCACAGGTGCAAAACTCACCGTCAAGCAAATGGATGCATTTTTGAGTGAGCAGTATGTTCATGTGAAAATGATTTTGGTGCGCACAGAGGGGAGCTACGACAATTTTGGCAATTTCACCGCCTTCACAGACGAGCAAAAAGCCGAGCAGCAAACCAAACTAAAAAACTTGCGCGCCTCTCTTGTCGATGAGATGAACGACACCGAATTTGCCAAACTCTTTTTGGCGTATAACGAGGATAAAACCACCCTAAACGGGCAAAGATATGGTAGTTACTATTTTTCCGCCGGTAGCACGTATACCAAGGAATATCGCGCGTCTTTGCCTGATGTGGCAGAGAGCGTCTTTTCCCTTCCCATGGGGCAATGGGATGAAGTCTCCACCCCCTATGGCGTGTACTTTTTGATGAGATGCGCGCCCCAAAGTGGCGTGTATTCGGATAAACTCTACCAAGAATTTTTCTTCAACCGAGAGATAAACGAGTTTAACGCCCATCTCATGCAACATCTATTTTCCGAGTTACTGAGCGAAAAACTGGAGAATGTGAAAATCAAGCGTCAAAAATGGATTGACAGTTTGGATTTTGCCACCACACCCTCCAATACAAAACTCTACATTTATGATTTCAAATGGTACGAAATAGAAAAATTACCTGCCCTTCGATAACCCCCCTCAAGAGGTGTCTACATGAAGCGATTATTTTATTCCTTTGTGGCTTTTATGCTGTGCATCGGCTGTGTGTTTGGGCTTATGTCTTGTAAATTAAGAGTACGCGCCAATTGCCTGTCCGAAGACTATGCGCCTCGCAAGGTTCGTGTCGCCCCCACAACAGACAAACAAATGCTGGCAAGTTATGCATTCGCCTTATCTTTGATTTGCCAAACCGCCAAAGAAGAAAACACCCTGCTCTCCCCCCTCTCCGTGATGCTCGCTCTTGCCATGACCGCCAATGGTGCCGACGGCGAGACCAAAGCCCAAATGGAAAAAGCGTTGGGAATGCCCATCGAGCAGTTAAACGGTTTTCTTTATGCCATGCTGCAAAACACAGACCAAGAGGTGCT
>JAGBWH010000094.1 GCA_017629925.1 Clostridia bacterium | reverse complement strand
GAGCACGCCGTCCTCCACCACGTATTTGGTGTTGGTGGGGTTGAGGGTGATCGTTGTGTTGGTAAACGCGCCCTTTTCGATGATGGTGTTATCTCCCACTTCCACTTCACTCACGGTGTCACCCGAGAAGGTGGCTCTGGGAATGTTTTTCAGCGTACGGGGCAAAATCAGCTTGCCAATTTTGGCTTCGCATTCGGACAGAACGGTAGCTTTCATTTCTGTCACGTCTAAAAAATTGACGGTACAAGGAATGGTGAGCGTGGTGACGTCTTCATTTAGGTCAATTTTGCTTAAAGTCATTTCGCCCATTTCATTTGTAAAGAACAAGCCTGCATATACCCATTTGGCGTATATATCCAAGTCTGTTCCGTTGGCACTGGTGGAGGTGTAGGGGATTGTGAAGCCCTCATCCAGATACAAGCCTTCCAGCTTATAGCCGTCTACGTAGATGTCTTGAATCACCGCGCCTTCACGGTAACGGGAGCAGAGTCTGTACGCCACGGTTTGGTATACCTCTTTGGCACTATGCAAGTTGTATTCGATGGGCTCACTTTCTACCATCTCAAAGTTGTGTAGCGTCACCGTATAGTCGCCCAACAGGAAAGAGCCGTCATAGCAAATGGCGTAAATGTTGCATATCGAATCGGTGTCGTTATTGATGACACAGTCATTTGCAAGCCACAATGAACCGCCCGGACTGACTGCGTCGAAAATTTCAAACATTTCGGATGATGTTTGCAGGGTATCACCCGGCATGAAGACCTCTTCGCCGTATGCATTCATTTTGCTTAGTCTGTATCCTTCAAATTCATACCCCTGCTGAATGCCTTCGGGCTCGGGGAAGGTGATGGTATCACCGGGGGTACATTCTATACATATCGCACGGTGTTGACTGGCTTCGTTGCCATAACCACCGGTTTGGTAATAAAAAATGGCGTAATACTTGGAGCCTACCGTCGGTTCGAATCCTTTCAAAATAGCAAAGACCGCAATCACCGCGACCAAAATCGATCCGCCGATGATCAGCGCCAACTTTAAGGGTTTTTTCATGCTTTTTTCCTCCGTTTTTAAGCTGTTTGTGAGATGTAGAACATTTTACCACATAGAATGAGATTTTGCAACAGTTTTGCGCTTTTTCCCCATGATATGGCTTTTTATGTCTTGCTCTGGATGGCAAAGTGATCTATGATCATCCTTGCAACAGTATCGGGGGAAAGTGACGTGTTGTCAATTTTGATGTAGTGCGCAAAGGGCAGGGCTTCTCCGTCATAGGAATTGAGCCTGTATGTTTCGCTGGTTTGGCGCATTTCGGCTTCACTCCGTGCAATGTCGCGCTTGGATTCCTTGTGAAGCAAACGGTTTTCGCTTTTGTTGCGTGCAAGTCGCTCTTCAAAATCGGCACAGAGCTCCACCACATAGCACTCAGCATCGTTTTCTTCAAATAGGCTGATGATGCTTTTTAGATACTCAAATTCACTCTCTACATCAAACGCGCACATATAGGTAAAGATCAAGCCGGGAAAATCGCCTTTGGCAAACAGTTCAAACACGGTGCGGCGAATGGTCCCGTTCAAAACTCTCCATTCTTTTTCCGAGTGGTCAAACAGTTTGCGCGTCAGTTCAATGGACATATGGTTATGAAACAGGCGCAGGTCTGTGAGTTTGGCAAGTTCTTGCCCTACGGTCATTTTTCCTACCGCGTGAGGGCCTAAAATCATGACAAGTGTTTTTTGCATCGCTTTACTCCTTTTTGAAAATGTCAAGTGTGTGGTGCGAATAGCCTATCATATCAGGTCTTTCGCAGGTGGCAAGATGGTACTTCACATACATCTCGTATGTGCGCTCGTCCATGTGATCTACCGTTTCTCTCATGTGGTTTGTGTAGCCATCGGATGCCACAAAATGAAGCTCTGTAACGTTGAAATGTTGGCGAAGTTGATCAATATCTTCTTTTCTGTAAAGCTCGAAAATATCCCAAGGATGGGAGAAAGTGTCAAAGGTTTCTGTATTGAGCATACATTTTTCAATGATATTAAAAATTTCGCCCCGAATAAAACCATACGACAAAACGCTGGCATCACCCATACAGTACGCGACAAACACCACACCGTTTTTCTTTGTCACCCTGATGGCCTCCGATAATGCTTTCAACTTATCTTCTGTTGTGAAAAGGTGATACATAGGGCCGAGCAACAGCGTGATATCATAGGTGTTGTCACCCCACATCGACAAATCCATCGCATTGCCTTGGGTGATGGTCACTTTCTCGCCCGGCAATGTGTTTTGCTTGAAAATCTCAATATTGTGTTCGATGAGTTCCACGGCGTCTACCTCATAGCCTTTTTGCGCCAAAGCATGGCTGTATCGCCCTGTTGCAGCACCAATTTCCAACACTCTCATGCCCGGTTTGAGATACTTTTCGATGTATTTCATCGTGGTGATGTATTCAATTTTACCGTGTTTAGAGAGCAGGCGCCCATCTTCATCGTACTGCTCGTAGTAGTTGGCTAAATATGCTCTTGTCTCCATTGTCATATCCTCCTAAAAAACAAAATAGGTGCCAATCGATCATCCATTCGACTTGCACCGTCATTTTTCTCATATCTCTTATCATCCTGCTTTAAGTGATAGGTTATACTAAAAAATTGGGGTACGACAATGCAAGCCCGACAATCCCCAAGTCCAAGGTTTCATGCCGCGCACAACAATTCTATTCATCGCTTGATGGAGATGATCAACCGTCATTGCCGTAGTCCTTTCACAAAAATGATAAATTGATTGTATCATAGTTGCATCTTATTGTCAACAGACGAAGGATTCTTTTTGCTGAAATTCATTTTGCATTCAACCATTCGAAAAATGATGTTTCACACAAAAAGTGACATCATCGCATAGCATACTTTTCCTGCTTTGTGGGAAAATAGTAGGAGACTTGCGTTTTTTGGAGTAGGTGGGGGTAGAGAAAATCATGGCAAAATATGAAAAAATCGTTAAAATTCCCAACAAAAGCAACAAATTCAAAAAAATCTTTTGTAGGTAGTGCACATTTTGGAATTATGTGATATAATACTAGTTGACAAGAAATGAACAAAGTTAGCAATTAAAATAAAAATAAAATCAAATTTACGGAGGAACTCAAAATCTCCGTAAAAGTTGACATTGATGCTGGCGCACAAAACATTGTTCCTAACTCTACCGGTGCTGCAAAAGCCATCGGTCTGGTTATCCCCGAACTGAACGGCAAACTCATTGGCTCTGCTCAAAGAGTTCCCGTTTGCACCTAATGTAACGATTATCATCAAGGAGTTTTCCATGAACGAAAAAAAGCTGGAGCATAAAACCAAAAAGATTCTGTGGTTTTACCGCATTGCGGTCAAACACGGCCTTTTAGGGATGTTGGTTTATTTTCTGACCATTCTTGTACCGACAGGTATTTCCTTTGCGCTCACGCTCGTCAATCGCTCGGTGGTCAATGAACTGGCGGGCTTTGCGGGGCTTGGGGTGGTCAGCAGTGCTTTTATAGGGCTTGTCATTGCCTACATGGTCTTATATTTCACCTCTATGCTTAGCGGCTACATAAGCTCTATGGGCTATCATCTGTTTTCGCACAAAATCGAGATCGTATTCCGCCAGATTTTCTTTTGGAAGGCGGTCAGAGAGGAGCAGGTGTCCTTCCTTGACAAGGAGTATTTAGACAGGTATTCCTTTGTCAATCAGAACACTTGGCGCATTACCCAATTTTACATCTCAACAGCGCGCCTTCTCTTTTCGGACGTTGCCACCTTGGTTGGCTCGCTGACGCTGTTTGCTCTCTACGAGCCGTGGCTTTTGCTTTTTGCCCTGCTTGTGTTCGGTGCTTCTTTTCTGGTCAATCGCCTGGTTGCCAAAATGGAGTATGCGCTTGATAAAAAGGAAACCTCTGACAGCCGCCACTATTACCATTACAGATGG
>JAGBWH010000093.1 GCA_017629925.1 Clostridia bacterium | reverse complement strand
TCGCTTTCGCTGCGTAAAATGGTCAGCAATGCTTCAAAATCTTTGGGCAAAGGGCAACTAAAATGCATCTCTTCCCCTGTTTTGGGGTGGGTGAAGGTCAGTTCGCCCGCGTGGAGGCATTGACCGTGTAGCAGGGCGTGGTGTTTCTTTTCAAAGGGTAAAAGGGTAGGGTGATAGAGAGGATCACCTAAAATTGAATGACCTAAGTGAGATAAATGCACGCGGATTTGATGGGTACGCCCCGTGTGCAGTTGCAGTTTTAAGAAAGTAATCGCGCCAAAACGCTCCAGTACGGTATAGTCGGTGACAGCTTCTCTTGCGCCGTGAGAGGTGTCTGTTAACACCGCCATTTTTTTGCGGTCTACGGGGTGTCTGCCAATCGGCAAATTGATTTGCCCCTTATCCTCTCTAAATCCCCCTTGGGCGAGGGCGAAGTACACACGGCGAATGTGATGCCCCGAGAGTTGGGCGGAAAGTCCCGCATGGGCGTAGTCATTTTTCGCCACCACAAGCAGACCGCTGGTATCTTTATCAATGCGATGAACGATGCCCGGGCGAATTTCGCCTCCAATGCCGGAAAGAGAACTACCGCAATGGTAGAGCAGGGCATTGACCAAAGTACCGCTTTCATTGCCCGGTGCAGGATGCACCACCATGCCTTGGGGTTTATTGATGACAAGCAAATCCTCATCTTCATAGACCACATCAAGGGGAATGTTTTCTGCCACGATGTCTGTTTCTTTGGCACATGGCAAAAAGAGGGACACTTGTTCCCCCATTTTTACGCTATATTTTTTGGTTTCCGTACGTCCGTTGACCGTCACGCATCCCTCTCCGATCAGCCGTTCTGCGGCGGAGCGAGACATCTCGGACACAGACGCCACAAAAGCATCCAGCCGCTTGCCTTGGTCGGTATCTTCTACCACAAACACAAGTGGCTCTTTGGGGCCGGGCATTTATTGTTCCTCCGAGGTGGGGTTAGATTGGTTTTTTTGTTCCTCTATTTCTTTTTTCCAAAGCAGGATAAAGGCCAGCAACATCACGCCTGCCCCCACACATACAAAGCAATCGGCTACATTAAAAATAGCAAATGAAAATAGGGGAGAGACATCGATCATATCCACAACATAGCCTAAACGAAAGCGATCAATCATGTTGCCAACCCCGCCTGAAATCATCATAGAAAGTCCAATGACCATGAGGGTATATTTTTTCTCTTTGAAAGAATAGAGCATATAAATCATCAGCGCAATGGCAATGGTGGAAATCACCATAAAAATCCACCGCTGATTGGGGGCAGAAAACATACTAAATGCTGCACCTGTATTTTCGCAATAGGTGAGATTTATTAATTTTGGAATAAAAGGGATACTACCTTTTGGTTTTAGATACTTTACACAAAGCCATTTACTGACCTGATCGAGCACAATGCCCAAAATGATGATGGGCGCAGATAGCATGGCAAGTCTTTTACTTTCCTTGTTCACAGAACACTCCTTTGAGATGGGTTAGATAGGAATTTGGGGCAAGACATAGGACAGTGCGCTCAGCAAAATCGCCGTCACGAAAAAACCTATATCCATCGGGGAATTTTCTCCAA
Source organism: Clostridia bacterium (assembly GCA_017629925.1). Lineage (GTDB taxonomy): Bacteria > Bacillota > Clostridia > Oscillospirales > CAG-272 > UBA1740. The sequence goes on along the minus strand of JAGBWH010000093.1, from coordinate 1,773 downwards.
TACCAAACACCGAGAGCAGCGCACGAACAGGTGCAATGATAGGCTCTGTGACGAGCGCTAAAAAAAACATAAAACGGTTTTCTTCTTCATTTTTACCTAAAAAACTCATGATTGCACGAATCATCATCGCCCATAAAACCACTTGAAGAAAAATAGACACCGCTTGACATATCACATAGAAAAAGTATTGCACGAGAAATCCTCAAAGACTGTCTCTTTTAGTCGTCTGCGCGCGAGGTTGCGGCATCAGAGACATCCACGTTATCGGGGGTGATAATGTAGGTGGTCAAGGTCACTTTCTTGATTTGCCCGCCGATGGAGTAGGCTACACCGCTCAAAAAGTCAATAATACGGCGCACGAGTTCACGAGGGGTATTTTCCACATTGAGAAATACGGTGCAACCATCCACCAAATAGTCTGCGATGGTGGACACTTCCTCAAATTCGGTGGGAGCAACCACTTTCAGTTCAATATTGCCTGAGGCAGGGCGGGGAGCAGGAGCAGGGGTAGGCTCAGCGGCACTTTCAGGCTCTGCCAAAGGGTTGGTATCAAAATAGCCATCGCTTTGCATGGCGTTGGTTGTTTTTCTTCCTAAGATACTCATATCTGTCATTCCTTTCAAATGGATAATTGTCGCGTTTTGCGTGGCGTTTGCCAATGTATGACTACCATCAGTATACCACACTTCTTTTGTCAATGCAAGGGGAAAAGAGGCAGGGCGCAGTATTTTTGACGTGATATCAGGCAAAAAGATGATGTGTTTTCAGCCACTTTCAATGGGTTTTATGCGTTTAGCACACGCCCAAAGCGTGGAGATAGTCGAAACTTTCTTTCAGACACACAAACGGATCTTTGCCATAGCATTGGTCTTGCTCTACAAATGCGTAGGCGGTGCCTGCATCTTCCAGAGCGGAGAGCATGGCGGGGTAATTTTGCGTGCCTTGCCCTACGGGTGCAAAATGCAGCGTTTGGGCTTCCATATCTTTCAGATGAACGCAAAAGAGACGACCGCTTAGGCGTCGAATTTCAGAGAGGGGATCTCTGCCACCGCGCTCTACCCAGTAAAGGTCCAAGGTAAATCCGAGCTCACGGGGGGAGTATGTCTCAGAGAGGTAGTCCATAATCGACTTTCCCTCAAAGGAATGGAGATATTCTTTGTCGTGGTTGTGATACATGAGATGCATCCCCTCTTCTGCCATGATGCGGGCAGCAGGGGTTAGTTTTTCTGTAAAGCTTCTCACCACCGACGCCATATCCACATTTTCACCCCAAAGGCCCGGCATACTGCCAATACCAACTGCCGTGCATCCAAAACGGCGGTGCTCGTCAATCACAGCGCGGGTGTCTGTTAAAATGCGGTCGGTAGAATAGTGGGTAAGGTCGCAGGTAAGGCCTGCCTGATGCAGTAAGGGGGAGAGTTCTTCGGGGGTATAGGGGCAGGTGCCGGATACCTGCACGGAGGTATATCCTATATCCGCTATACGGCGTAGGGTTTCACCCAAGTCGGAAAGCGTTTTTGTGTATTCTCTTACGGTAAATAATTGTGCGCCGATTTTCATGTTTTGAAATCCTTTCTCGGATGGTGATATCTTTATTATCATACAAAAAAGCAAAATTGTCAAGATGTCACGGCTTATTTTTTAGTATGTGTTTTTTGGTGGTAAAAAGAAAGAAATTATGTGCTTACATAGTGAGTTAATATATACAGGTGTGCGAAAGGCATAGCAAAATGACCATTTTTGAGTGAAAATTTGGTATAGTTGTGCAAAAAG
>JAGBWH010000012.1 GCA_017629925.1 Clostridia bacterium | reverse complement strand
GATGACCGAAGACGAGGCGAAGAGCAGCGACAAGTCCGTTCAAGATTTGACCGATAAGTTCATTGCTGAAATTGATAGAATTGTAGCAGAAAAGACCAAAGAAATCATGGAGATTTGACAGTGATGTCACGTCTGTTTTCCCATAAGCAGCCGCCCGTCTGTGACGAGCGGCTGTCGCATATTGCCTTTATTATGGACGGTAACGGCAGATGGGCAAAGCGCAGAGGTATGCCACGTAGCGTAGGTCATGCCAAAGGTGCTGCCGTATTTAAGAGTATGACGCGCTGGTGTAAAGATATCGGCATTCGCTATATGACCGTTGATGCGTTTTCCACAGAAAACTGGAAGCGCCCCGCCGAAGAAGTGGAAGCGATCATGGGCTTGCTCTCAGATTATATGCAAGAGGCAGAGAAACTTGCCGAAGAGGAAAATGCCTCTATTCGGTTTATTGGCAATCTGTCCCGACTCAGCCACGATTTGATGATGCGCGCCAAAGAAATCGAAGAACATACCGCCCAAAACACAGATTTCACCTTGCTCATTGCCCTCTCTTACGGTGGCAGGGATGAAATCACTCATGCTGTCAACTCTCTCATAAAAGAGGGAAAGACAACCGTCACCGAACAGGACATTTCCTCTCACCTCTATACAAGCGATATTCCTGATCCCGATTTGGTGGTAAGAACGGGAGGCGAAGTGCGCACCTCCAACTTTTTGCTGTGGCAGTCTGCCTATGCAGAATACATTTTTTCTCCTCGACTTTGGCCGGATTTGACCAAAGAGGAGCTTTATAAAATGATACGAGAATTTTATAAACGTCGCCGTAGATTTGGCGGAGTTTAAGTGACTAAAAGGGAGCACGCATCATGTTGATAAGAGTGATCACGGGCGTGGGCATTTTACTGTCCACAATCGCGCTGATGATATTTGCTCATACACCGGCATACCCCATTGTTGTGGCATTGCTGGCTTTTGTTGGCGTCTATGAATATTTTCGCACCTATGAGTTGAGCCGAAAGTGGTTTTTGGTTATCCCTGCTTATCTGTTGGCTTTGGGGATGCCGATTGGCTGCTATTATCTGAATGGCCCCAAAGAGGGATTATTTGCCCTTATGGTGGCAATGCTGCTATATTTTATCATCGTGGCAATGGAAAGCGTGTTTTTCCATCGTCAAATGACCATGCATGATGCCTTTGTCGCTTTTGGCGGAGTGTTTTATGTGGTCTCGGGCTTTTCTGCCTTGTGCGCTCTTTATACTGCCTCATCTTCTTATGTAGTTGTCACCATTCTCCCGGCATTTATGGGCTCGTGGATTACAGACACAGGCGCCTACTTTGTTGGTGTGCTCTTTGGCAAACACAAACTTTGCCCTGAGCTTAGCCCTAAAAAAACCGTAGAAGGCGGTTTAGGTGGCATCGTGGTATGTTCCCTCGCTTTCCTTGTGTTTGGTTTTTTGGTGAGCCTGTTTACCCCACTTACTCCCCATTACCTGATGCTCGCTCTCTATGCGATACTCATTTCCATCGTCTCTCAAGTGGGAGACTTATTCATGTCAAAACTCAAACGAGAACAAGGGATAAAAGACTTTGGCAACCTATTTCCCGGTCATGGCGGTGTACTCGACCGTTTTGACTCCATGATTCCCATTGCCAT
>JAGBWH010000092.1 GCA_017629925.1 Clostridia bacterium | reverse complement strand
TGAGGCTTCCATCAAAAATGGGGAATTGGGTAAGTTGCCTAAGGCGTCTTTTATGTTGTTTTTGAGTGTGTAGATATTCATTTAGGAGCGTCCTCCTCGCTGTGGCTGGCTTGGCGGAGACGGTAGCACAGTTGAAGCAGGGCGTCGGAAAGGTGCATATTTTCGATTTCAACTCCGTCAATATGCAAATCAAGTTCCGTGTCGGAAAAGTTCCAAATTCCCTTAATACCGGCACGCGCTAATTTCTGCGCCACTTCTTCTGTGGCGGCGGAGGGGATCGCTAAAATACCAATGGTGACCTCGTGTGCTGTGCACCACTCTTCCATATCTGCGGCATCCAGCACAGGCAGACCTGCCACGGTAGTGCCAATGAGGGCAGGATTGGTTTCAAAAATCGCAAGTTTTTGAATACCACGGCGTTCAAGCATCGCACCTTCCACCAGGGAATGTCCCAGATTGCCCAGCCCCACGAAAATGGCAGTATAGTTTTCTCTTGCACCCAGTAGTTCACCGATGGTGTCGTAGAGATGTTGCACATGATAGCCATAGCCTTGCTGACCAAATCCGCCAAAGCAATTGAGATCTTGGCGAATTTGCGAAGCGGTAATGCACATCATATTGGCGAGTTCCGAGGAACTAATCCGAAGGACGCCTTCGCGAAGCAACTGCCCCAAATAGCGGTAATAGCGAGGTAAACGGCGAATGACCGCCGCAGACACCTGTCGCGTAGGCATGGGGGAGCTGGCTTTCATTTGCTGAACGCTTTTGACTTTGTCTATATGTTCCATTAAAATGTCTCCTTTGGTGGGAGTATGCGAGATTTTTTGAGGGGTAAGGGCAAAAAAACGCAGTTTTTGACGCTTTGATGTGGAAAACTTGATGACTTTTTGGTTATCCCCCAAAAAAACGAGGTGAAAATGGGGAGTTTTACGGGTTTTTATGAGTTTTCCACATTCAAAAATGTCAATAATGTGGAAAACTAACCCCAAAAGTGGAAAAAGGTCAACTATAAAGTGGAAAACTTTTCCCTTTCTCTTATAGCAAATCCATGGCAGAGGCATTCAGATGTGTGTCTTCCAGATGACCTGCCTGCCATTCAAAATACCCTTGCATCGCCACCATCAGCCCATTGTCTCCGCAAAGGGAAAGCGGGGGCAGGGAGAGGGATATATTTCGCTTGGTGGCGAGTTCGCTTAGGCGTTGGCGCAAATGGGAATTGGCTGCCACACCACCTGCCACCACGAGTGGCAAATTGCCGTATTGGTCCATGGCTGCATTCACTTGGGTATAGACACCCTCCACCGCTTCATAGGTAAAGGCACAGGCGAGTTCTTCTTTTGGGACCTCCTCGCCTTTTTGCTCATAGTGGTGAATGAGATTGACAGAGGCAGTTTTTAGCCCTGAGAAGGAAAAATCGAGCGTGCCATCACAAAGGGCAGGGGAAGGGAGTTTCATGCCGTTTTGGCGGTTGAGTTTGGCTTTTTTGTAGCCCCTGACAGAAGGCTCGCTGGGACATAGTGTGGCAAATCCTTTAGCTGTAAGACCGTCAAATGCGGCACCTGCAGGGTAGGGGAGTCCAAGGAGTCTGCCAACTTTATCAAAACTTTCCCCTATGGCGTCATCTCGGGTAGCACCGATTTCTTCATAGTGGGTAAAGTCATGCACATAGTAAAGTGAGGTGTGTCCGCCGGATACCGCAAGCCCCAAAAAGGGAGGCGTTGGTGCAGGGGCGGCAACTGAGTGAACAAAAGCGGCGGCAATATGGGCTTTCATGTGATTGACCGCCACCAAGGGAATGTGATGGGCAAATGCCAAAGATTTGGCAAAATTCACCCCCACAAGCAATGCTCCAATGAGTCCAGGATTGGAGGTGACCGCCACAAGAGACAAATCATGTGGGGTAACATGGGCTTCTTCAAGCGCTAACCTTGTGACCTCTGACACCGATTTGATATGCGCGCGGCTGGCAATTTCAGGCACCACGCCACCATACAATCGGTGGATGGCGATTTGGCTATTGACGATATTGGACAAGGGGATAAATTCCCCTGCTTCATTGACCTGGAGCACCGCAGCGGCGGTCTCATCACAGGAACTTTCTATTCCTAAAATATACATTTGATATCCTTTATGTTCAATGTAAAGAAAGGCAAAAAGACAAGATTATTGGCTGAAATCTATTTGCATGAGCACGCCGTCTTCTGTGGGACAGCTGTAATAATCCTTTCTCTTGCCATAGGCGGTATACCCGCAGACGCCATATAAAGAAATGGCGCTTTGGTTTGAGGCGCGTACCTCTAAAAAGCCTTTTATGTAGCCCTCACTTAATAATTGTTTGTGGGCATATTGGAGTAGGGCTCGTCCAATACCCTGTCGTCGTGCGGAGGGGTTAACCTCCACTCGCAATACTTCAAATTCGGGGCATATACATTGCAGTAGCAACGCCCCTTTCACTACCTCACCTTCGCAAAATAGGTAGGTCAGGCAAATCGGGCTTTGGAGATGAGAGGAAAGGGCCTCTCTTTGCCAAAAATCATGAGGAAAGCAAGTTTTCTCCAAAAGAAAGAGTGTGTCAAGGTCAGCCATGTTGGCAGGGCGAATGTGTGTCATGAGAGCACCCCGATGATCTCGCGCAGGGTATTTTGATAGGTGGTCAGGTCTCCACCCCAAGGATCGGCAATATACCCCATGCTTCTAATTTTGCGTATAGCGAAAGGGAAGTCACACAAAACCGCCATACCAATCTCCGGCGTGAGGCAATAAATGACTTCCGCCGACTCTACGTCATCATCTGTGAGCATATGAGAGAGATGGGCGCGATAATTGTTTTCGGGGGTGCTTTGAATACCTGCCGCTTCAAGAGCAGCCACGGCGAGTGGATGAATGGGGCATCCTTGATGCGCCGCCACACCTCGGCTGATGGCAAAAGTGGGCTCTCCTTGGTGCAGGTCATTATACACCGCAGCCGCCATAGGAGAACGACAAGTATTTCCTGCGCACACAAAGCAAACCATGGTTTTGGGCATGGTTTTATCTATCTTTTCGGGTGCTACACAGGCTTGTGCCATTGTCGTTCTCCTTTCGGCGGAAATTTATGCTTTGATATTCAGGGCGATTGAGAGTTCTTCCAGCGCTTTCGTATCTGTGGGGCCGGGGGCGCCGGTCATGAGTTCACTTGCATTTTGCACTTTGGGGAAGGCAATGACATCGCGGATGTCTTCAAATCCAAGCAGCAATGCCACCAGTCTATCCAGCCCAAATGCCAGACCACCATGAGGAGGTACACCGTATTTGAAGGCTTCCAGCAAGAAACCAAATTTTTCGGTGGTTTCTTGTTCGGTAAGACCAAGCACGCGGAACATGAGGGCTTGCAGTTCGCCGTCGTGAATACGGATAGAGCCACCGCCAAGTTCTGTGCCGTTGAGCACGATATCATAGGCTTTGGCACGTACTCTGCCAGGCTCGGTTTCAAGATACTGAATATCCTCGTCCATGGGAGAGGTGAAGGGGTGATGTTTGGCGTAGTATCTGCCGTCCTCTTCGTCATATTCAAAGAGCGGGAATTCGGTCACCCACAGGAATTTGAAATCATCGGGGCGGAGCAGACCGAGGCGTTTTGCACATTCCACACGAAGTGCGCCCAGCGCATCGAATACAACATTGTTTTTGTCTGCCACAATCAGGAGCAAGTCGCCGTTTTCTACACCGCAGAAGGATGAGATATTGGCATTTTCTTCTTCTGTGAGAAATTTCGCATAGGAAGAAGACACCTCGCCTGCATCGTTTTGCTTGAGCCAAGCCAAACCTTTTGCACGGTAGGTTTTGGCAAGGTCGGTCAGGCTATCAATTTCTTTTCTGGTGAAGCGCGCGCCACCTTTTACATTGATGGCACGAACAGAACCGCCGTTTGCAATGGCATCAGCAAATACGCGGAAGGTGCAATCTTTCAGTAAGGAAGAGAGGTTTTGCAGTTCAAAACCAAAACGAATATCAGGCTTGTCAGAGCCAAAACGATTCATTGCCTCTTCATAAGGCATGCGGATAAAGTCCTCGGTCAGTTCAATGCCGTGAAATTCCTTCATCAAATATTTAAGGAAGCCTTCGTGTACGGCGATGACGTCCTCTTGAGTGACAAACGACATTTCGGTGTCGATTTGGGTAAATTCAGGTTGGCGGTCAGCACGCAAGTCCTCGTCACGATAGCAACGGGCGATTTGGAAATAACGGTCAAAGCCCGAAAGCATCAAAATTTGCTTATAAAGCTGAGGGGATTGGGGCAGGGCATAGAATTTGCCGGGATGCACACGGCTGGGCACAAGATAGTCACGCGCACCTTCGGGAGTAGGACGAATGAGGTTGGGTGTTTCGATATCTACAAAGCCGTTTTCTGCATAGTAGTCGCGGGCAATTTTGGTAATTTTAGAGCGCGCCATGATGTTTCTTTGCATATCAGGACGGCGCAAGTCGAGGTAGCGATAGCGCAGTCTCACATCGGGGCGAACAGGGCTGTTTTCCACGATATCGAAAGGAGGGGTTTGAGAGGTGGAAAGCACTTTCAGTTCTGATACAGCAATTTCAATTTCGCCTGTGGGCATATTGGGGTTAATAGCGCCCTCTCCACGAGAGCGGACCACACCCTTAGCGCAAAGCACATATTCAGAGCGAACGGTATATGCCAAATCAAAAATGCTCTTGTCGGTTTGTTCGTCAAAGGAAAGTTGCACGATACCGCTTCTGTCACGAAGGTCAACGAAAATCAGCGCACCGAGACGGCGTTGTTTTTGCACCCAACCCATGACGCATACGGTTTTTCCTATGTCTGCTTTGGAAAGCTGTGCGCAGTAGCAGCTGCGCTTGTCTTGTGCGGTTAAGTAGTCTGCCATTTTTATATTCTCCTGTATAGGTTTTTTGTTCTGTTTTATTCATCATCCTCGGCAGGATGGGAGTCACTTGCATGAATTTGCTCGAGCAGTTCTGCAATGCGCGCACCATGCTCCATGGATTGGTCATAGCAAAAGATGAGTTCGGGGGTAATGCGCAAATTGAGACGCTCTGCCAGCGCACGGCGCAAAGCACCGCTTGCCCCTTTTAGCACTTTCGCTACTTCTTTTTCATCGGAAATGCACGAAAAATAAACCTTTGCAATTTTAAGGTCGGGTGCCACTTCTGCTCGGGTAATGCTGACCAAGCGGTCAACGATGCGCGGGTCTGTGAGTTCACGTATCGCAATGGCGAGTTCCTGCGCCACAGCGTCGTTAATTCTGCCTTTTCTGTATTTTGACATAATGTTCCTTTATCTTTCTTTTTATAATTTTACAAATGAATATGTGCCACCCTGCCATGTAGTTCACCCAGCAGGCGTGATGCGGTTTTTTGAAATGTGGCAGGGCAAGCGGTGGTGTAAAAATCGCACCTGCCCAGTTCCTCTTTTTTGGGATATTCTTTTAGCATCTCCACCACCGCCACACGTCCTGCATCAAGCAGTGTTATGTGAGGTAGCACCTTTTGGATCGCCGATGCCAAAAAAGGGTAGTGGGTGCATCCGAGTAGCAACGTGTCGCAAGAGGTGGGAAAGCAGGAGGAGAGATAGTAAAGTGACGCTTCGCGTGCCAAGGGATGTTCTCCCGTGATGCCTTGCTCAACGAGTGGCACAAACAAGGGGCAATCACGCTCGTATACACGGCGGATGCCGACTTTCCGTAGTGCCTTGGTATATGCCTTCTCCAAAACGCAAGCCGAGGTGGCAATCACCGCCACGTGTCCTGTTTTGGTGATGTGTTTGGCGTGTTTTGCCGCAGGGGTAATCACCCCGAAGATGGGAAATGGATAGTCTGCTTTCAGATGAGGCAACGCCACCCCCGATAGTGTTCCACACGCCACAAGCACCGCTTCCACTTTTTGTGCCTCGAAAAAGGCGAGGGCATCTTCAAGATAATGGCATAGATCCTTTGGTGATTTTTCTCCGTAAGGAAGATGGGCTTGGTCTGAGAGGTAGAGCAGGTCGGCTTTGGGGGCAAGCGTTCGCAGTACCATAAGGGCAGAAAGTCCGCCCAGACCGCTGTCGAGTATACCAATCATGATACAGCAC
>JAGBWH010000091.1 GCA_017629925.1 Clostridia bacterium | reverse complement strand
CCACTGCCTACTATCGGCTTGTCGCAGATCTCCAAATGAACGCCAACAGCGCAGACTACAAAACATGGGCTACCTTCCAACCTGGCACGGTGAGCTTCGTATTCAACGCACCTGCAAACAACTTTACCCCCATCGGGAAGAATGCTACCTACCGCTTCAAGGGTGTATTTGACGGCAACGGTCACACGATCTCGGGGCTTTATGTATCCGCGGGCGGAGATATGGGACTCTTTGGACAAATCGAGGGGGCTACCGTCAAAAACCTGACAATCAAGAACTCCGTCTTTGCGGCAACCAATAAGAGCAACGGCGCAGGCGCAATTGCAGGCGTGGTATACGAAGGGACATTTGAAAACTGCAAGATCGAAAATGTGTCCGTGTTGAATAAGGGCAATGCAGGCGGTGTGGCAGGTACGATCAACAAGGATACTGTGTATCGAAACATCATCTTTAGCGGTGAGATTGTTTCTTCGGAAAACCATGCGGGCGGTATCGTCGGACAGGGTAATTACGGTGCCAATGTTTTGGCGATAGACGTTTCTGTCAGCGGTAGCGTATATGCCAAAAATAACGCCGCAGGCTTTGTCGGTATCATGAATACAAATCCCCGTCTTGTCTTTGCTGACTGTCAAAACGACGCCACTGTTACCTCGGTGAGCGGTATTGCGGCAGGTATTATAGGTAGCTGCTTCTATACCACAGGCGGTAACGCGTTGATCGAAATGAAAAACGTCACAAACCGCGGCGCGGTGACTGGCGCCACCTATGCGGGCGGCATCATCGGCTCCACCACCAGCAACAGCAAAACGGGCTATGTGACGCTTCATAACATACTCAATAGCGGCGCTGTCAAAACCACGGGCGCAGATGCTTCTGCGGTTGGCGCGGGCGGCATCTTTGGTCATGTACATGCACGAATGTTTGTAAAGATGGACAACTGTGTAAGCCTCGGAACCGTGGAAGGTGTAAACGCAGGCAGCGTGATTGGTCTGTTTGCACTCGCTGAGGACAACTCAGTCGCACAGAACGTGTATGGCTTGGGACAAACGGTTGGCTCCGCGCCCGAGCTTGTTGTAGAACAGGGTAAGTTTCTGCAGTTGACAGATGAACAGGCAAACGGTACAGACGCCTCCGTCCTCAATGCGCTCAATGGCGCGGTGACAGACGAAAACGGCTACAAAACCTGGTCTCTTGCAGACGGAAAACTCGCCTTCTAAATCATATTTCAAAACGCAAAGGGACAGAGACGGTTTCGTTCTCTGTCCCTATTTTTGAAGCCCACATTGCTTGGGATATTTTAAACATCACTTTTGGGGGAATGTATATCATTTCAGGGCATCGTTTGATAAAAATATATGGTAATTTTTGGTATTTCTTATTGACTTTTTAGTGGCGATGGTTTACAATTAAATTACCAAAAATTAACAGGAGAATGAGATGTCTACCATCAAGATAGAAACGGCAAGATGCAGCGAAACCTTCGATGGCAAAATCAGGGGGCTTTCTGATGGATTTCGCCATGTGGCATCTGTGCAACTGACACCAAAATTGCAAGACAAGGTTAAAACAGAGGAAAACAAGCAGTCGCTGTGCGATACAATTTGCCTTTCTGCTGTGCGCTTTTCCGCTTATGAGACCTATAAAAACGGGATATCCTCTTTGCCATTTCGCGTGGTTTCTCTCCGCTATGCCACATGGATTGCGGAATGCTGTGTGATTTGGAAGAGCAAAGACAAATCAAAGTTATACGCGCCTTGGGATGATCTAAACGAAGAGGATATTGCCATCGGGTTGCTCATGGACCAAAAGAATACCATGACACTCAACCGCTTTATGGCAAGACATTCCACGAAAAAGAAAAAAGGGTATGCCCCTCTGCCCTTCCCTTGCTACACATATGGAAAAAAGAAAAGTCAATCTCTTGAAGTGCGACTTGAGATGCCTGCCCCCATTTCCGCTATGGTGTTGCTGTCGGTCATAGAAGAGATTGAAGCCTATCAAAGCACGCATACACCTCTTTCATTTCTCGTCTCGCCCCGACAAAGAATGACACGGGAAATCAGCTTTGCCATAAAGCTGGACGGAGAGTCATTTGATTTGCCGGAGGACTTTTTGCTATGGCTTGGGCAAATGCGAGAACCGCCACTTGCCGTGAGAATTTTGCCACTTGAAAAAAGAAACAGATAAAAATATAAGGACTGCTCGAAAATTATCTCTTCGGGCAGTCCTTATATGGGTTTGCTGTGCGCCACAGCTTGACACAAGTGATTTTCAGCCGGGTTAAACTGAAAAACTTACGCCATTTGGTTGAATTTCAAAGTGAATTGGCTCTTCTTGTGGCCAGCAGCATTCTTATGAATGACGCCACGAGCAGCAGCCTGATCGACTTTCTTTACTGCGAGCTTGTAAGCTTCGCTTGCGGCAGCTTCGTCACCAGAAGCCACTGCAGCTTCAAATTTACGAATGGTCGTTTTGAGCTGAGTTTTTACCATCTTGTTTCTCAAAGATTTGGTTTTGGTTACAAGTACGCGCTTTTTCGCCGATTTAATATTAGGCATAGTATACCTCCAAAAGATTTTGATGTTTTTCGGTATTTGTCATCGAAAAGTCACCTCCGCATCTGAGAGGGTATGCTGCGGTTTCCTTCCGAGGTACATACTACCACGAATACTATCACAATTTCGTATTATAGCATAGTCGTTTTGAAAATGCAAGTCTTTTTTTAAAAAAAGTGAAACATTTTTATCGTTTTTATCATTTTAGGTATATTATTTTTCATTTATTTTAGAAAGAACACTTGACAAAGCAGAAAATGTTTGTTATAATGTGTAAAGCAATTTGTTTTACATCTAATTTCAGAGTAGACAAAGAGGAATACATTGTGTTCATTAAAGATATGCACGTGGGATGGCTACTGGATTTTTACGGTGAAGTTTTGCCCGAAAAAACCTACGAAATGCTCAAACAGTATTATGAGGACGATCTTTCTCTGGCAGAAATTGCAGATGCAGCCAATATGACTCGTCAAGGGGTGCGCCACTTTATCAAAAAGGGCGAAGAAGAGCTGCTTCATTTGGAGGAATGTTTAGGACTTGCCGCACGTTTTCGTGTGCTGGAAGGTCTGGCGGATCGCATTTTAGAGGAAACGGCAAGGCTGGGCTCAATTGATCATCCTACGGTCAAGGAAGTGTCTTCTGCCATTGACGCCTACGCCAAGGAGATGAAGACAAGGCTATAACCCCTATGAAAGGAGTGCCTATATGTTTCAAAGTTTAACTGAAAAACTAACAGCCGCTTTCAAAAAATTCCGTAGCAAAGGTAAACTGACCGCCGCCGATGTAAAAGAAGGTATGCGGGAAGTCAAAATGGCTTTGCTCGAAGCGGATGTTAACTATAAAGTGGTGCGCGAATTCATTTCCGCTGTAACAGAGCGTGCCATTGGTGCGGAGGTGCTGGAAAGCCTACTTCCTGCCCAACAAATCATTAAAATCGTTCACGAAGAACTCATTCGCTTGATGGGAAGCGAAAATGCGAAACTGGAAATTGCCTCAAAACCGCCTACAATCGTGATGATGGTAGGTCT
>JAGBWH010000090.1 GCA_017629925.1 Clostridia bacterium | reverse complement strand
CACGCAATGTACCAACTACCCTTGAGGTAGGGGTTGCGATTATTGTTCGTAAGCCCCTATACCAACTACCCTTGAGCGAGGGGATTTGGATGAAGAAAGCCCGTCTGGAATGGTGAAGGCGTATTTTCATACGTCGAAGCCTTCCAGACGGGTTTAGAAAAAGAAATATAAAATATTTAATCGGGTATTTCAGGTGAGGGTGTTTCGGCTTGAAAGAAAATTATTGTGAGGTATGTTTTACACAAACCTTTTCTTTTTCGTTCTTCGCCAAATACACCGCTCAACCGCCAAATCCGTCCTCAACTATAAGTGATGAGGACAGGAATAACCCCCGCGCTATCGCTGTGATAATAACGCACACGAAGAATATAGGTTTCCCCCGCATTGAGCCAATAGGTAATCCCAAATTGGTTGCCATACGCATCATCGCTGTAGGTGAGTTCGCCGCCTTCTGCATTGAGGAGTGTTGCAACGGTGTCAAGTTCAGCTTGACCTACAAACGTCCATTCGCCGTCCACGGTGGGAGTGATGACAAAATCATAGCTTTCGCCTTGGAGCATGGGGGTGAAATATACGCCCATTTGGGTGATAGTGCTTTGCTCTTCAGTGAACACCAAAGCGTAATCAAATTGTCCGCCGGCACCTTCGGGTACGAATGTGAATTTCACATCATACTCGCTTCTATCAAATCCCAATTCGCGTGCGACAGCGTAGACGTCCTCTTTTAAGAAGGCGTAGCCAGTGATGCCCTCAATGATTTCTAAATTGATGCCATCGAGGAGCACCTCGTCATTGCCATCTTCAAGCGGATTGTGCAGTTTGAGGCTGACGTATACATGGAAAGGCAATGCGGTATCTGCCCAGTAACCCACCACATAATGAGTACCATTGCCGTAAAGGTTGGTCAAGTCTTCCATTGTGATATCGCCGGTTGCACCATTGACGTTTTGCAAGCCACAAATCGTGCACATATACATACCAATCGCATCTATATAGATAAATGTGTGGTCGGTGGGCTCGATAGGAATATGGTTTTCCATTTGCACGTAATGGCATCTATAGCAATGTAATTTTTCGACTTGATCGCCATATTGCGTGCAAGTGCTGGGTTTGATGGTTTGATAGTCCCATGTCATGTGGTGGGATGCTTCTTCTCTTGACCAATTTTCGCCATTTGAGTTGGTATACGTTATAATGCGGTAGCAAGGCGATTGGATGTCCGGGTAGGTGTATTGGTATTCATACCAATAGTGATAATCAGAGGCAAGGTCTCTCTCCTCATAGAGCGATCTGGTCGCGCAATCATATCCATTGATGAAAATATATTCGTGGATTTCGTGAATTTCTCTTTCACCTTTTTCAAAGTAACGATATTCGGTGAAATGTTTGACCGTTTCGTCATTTTCATCATAATAGAACAGATCAAGTTCATATCTGCCGCAAGTGGGGCAGTTTCTTTCCATACCCACGATGTGGAAACCGTCTTCCATTCTGTCAACTTGGTTTTCGTTCCAATCGTGGATCACGGCCATATAGCCACGGTCGATGATCTCTATTTGGAAAGCATAGGTGCCGTTTTCTGCATCATAGCCAAATTGGTACACTTCCTTGCCGTATGCATAGCAAGAGCCGGCTTCACGCACATAGTAGTGAGCATAGCGAACGGAGAACGGGCAAGCATGAGGATCGGTGACAGCGCACTTATCAATCCATGCGTCTGTCCAGCCAATGGAGGTATCCACACCTTCCACCCAGAACTCGCACCATTCTCTATCCATATCACATAGGATATGTTCAGGATATTCGATGTTTTGATAATAGCCGCAAGCGCAACCCACCACCTTTACTTTGCCACCGCATACGCTACCGTATTCGGAGAGGTCGTATACCTCTTTTTCAAAGGTTTCGTGACAA
Source organism: Clostridia bacterium (assembly GCA_017629925.1). GTDB lineage: Bacteria > Bacillota > Clostridia > Oscillospirales > CAG-272 > UBA1740. Next base: position 4,885 of record JAGBWH010000090.1, on the reverse strand, counting down.
TAAGTATGCGTGGTATAGGAGTGGCTGCAACGTGTGCAAGTATAGGTCAGTGTCACGCCGTCTTCGCAGGAAGTGGAGCCTTCGCTTAGCTCATAGGTGACGTCATAGGTGTGCGTCTCTTCGGCGTAGGTGTAGCTGAAGTGGTCAACGCTGGTTTCGCCCACGCGGATATCTACGGTAACTTGGTAGACAGTCTCGCATTTGTCTGTGGCGGGGGTGCCGTAGTCGGTAATTTGGCACACCCAATGGCACATATCGCATTGATGACTATAGGTTTTCACCGTGACGAAATGGCCTTCTTCATCGACGTATTGATTTTTGCTTGAGTAGTAATCGCCTTCAGGCCAAATGCTTTGCTCTGCACCGCAAGCGCAGGAGGACACTCTCAATATACCGGAGCAAGCGCCATATTCTGTGAGGTCATACTCTTTGGTAGTAGACTGTTCATGATAATAGGCGGTATAGGTGTAAGACTCACCGCAATGCTTGCAAGTTTCCACTCTCACAACACCGTCGATGCAACTATCACCCAAAAGTTCGGTGGTCACTTCCCACTCGTGAGGCGATTCTGTTGTGATTTCGCCTGTTTGGACATTATAATAGAACCCTACGTCGTAGGCGTTTTCCATACTCTTGCCTTCGCTCCATACGGGCTCGCCAAATACAGCAAAGAAGAGTTCGGTAGGTTCGCCCATGGATTCGGGGGAGAGGATGACTTCTCTACCGTCTTCAAAGACAGCCTTCATGCCACTTTCACCCATGACGATTTCAACGACTTCGCCTGTGTAGTCATTGACGAATATCATGTATGCCGTCTCGCCCGTTTCCATATCCATCAGTTCATACGCGCCAAATGAATAATATTGCGGGAAAATGATAATTTCATATTCATTCCAGTTGACACACTGGCTGAGAATGGCGAGGACAGCAGGATTGCTGAAATTCAGTTTGCTCACTTGGACGATAGAGCCGTATGCGAGATATTCTACACCCTTATAGGTAAAGGTGCCTTTGTAATCATCCATAGACATATCCACTTCTTCTTCGCCTGACGGGATACTATCTACTTTATCTTCCACCTCTTGTTTGATATCATCCCAAGTGATGGTGAGTTTATCATTGACCTTAAATGAGAAGCCTATGCTAATGGTCATTTCGCGGTGAATTTCGGTCACGCCACCGGGGCCGATAGAACCATTAGCACCTGCGCTTTGCGTCAGTTCGGCGAGGGAGAGATCAAAGCCGATGAAAGTGCCTTGGCTGTTGGTGTCAAACGTAAAGGAAACAGCCTCCAAGATGTCACCAAGCATTTCTTTGACTTCTGCATAAATCTCTTCAGCTAATGCTTCATCGCCCTCTGCCATGATCATATAGAGCGTAAATTCACGGAACATAGATGCCATTTCATCTATCATTTCAGCATCCATTTCCATGAGTTCGCCCAAAGTCACGTCAGCCATTTCAGGATCGTTTAGCATGGCGCCAATATCATAGTCTTCAGGTGCGCCTGTCATACGTGCAAATTCGTTCAAACGAGCGATGAGGTCGTCTGTATCCACGCCCCATTTTGCCACTTGGTCGGGAATTTCAGACAACGTCCAACCCAGCACGTCATGAGCGGTACCAACGATGTCTTCAAAGACACCCTCGCCAAAGTAGAGGTCAATCACCTCTGCCACGGTATAGGTGGAAAGATCGTCGACAAGTTGTGAGAGTTTGTCGGAACTCAAAGTGAAGCGGTGGGTGCCGTCTGCGAGCACTTCTTCTTCAAAGAGCATAGAAAGCACGCTCCGGATACCGCTATCAAATCTATCGGAGTTGTAGTCAACAAAGGCTTCAAGGGTAGGAATGATGGCACCAGACAGTACGTCCACCATAGACGCCATCTGTTCCATGTTCATGTCCATCATTTCATCCAAGATAGACATAAGTGCCGCATCAACAGAAATTCTTACATCAATGGTGCGAGGAATGAAGGCATTCACTTCACGCACGGTAACATAGATGAATTCGCCGTCAATCATCGCGTTCAAGCGATAGGTGCGTTCTTTTACGCCATCATCAGAAATGATAATAGAGCCGTGAGCGCCACCGTACAGTTTGCCGTCTTCCACGTAAAGGAAGAGCTGTGCGATGTCAACGAGTTGAATGGATTGGTCAACTTTCCAATCGCCCTCAACACCCGCCACCACTCTCTGTTCTCTCATTTCAAAGGAGAAGTTGTTGACGGTCAGGGAGAAGCCTTCTACGTTTTTCCAAGATTCAAGGAGGGTGAGATAGAAGCTTTGTTCAGGTGCTTTTTGATAATCGCACACGGTGCAAACCAGACCTGCAAAGGTATGGGGCTCTACCTCTGTGGCAGCGCCACAGATGCATTGATGCCAGTGTCCGTTTTCATCGGAGTGCCAAGCCAAGCCATATACGTGTCCGAGAGTGCCCTCGGCGATAACTTCGGTTTGGGTGTCGGTATATACCACGCCCTCTTGTGTGATGGTGGCAGTATACACTCTCATTTCAGGTGCGGAGCAAGAAGCGGGTGTTACCTTGACGGTCACTTCTGCTTCTACCTCAAGGGTGTGTGCGCCGTCTCTTGTGCAGAGCAGATGCGCCACAGCGGAGGTTTTGTCAGCGTTCCAATTCCAGCTATCTATCGCGTAGTCATGACCTAAAGCCAACACACGCGCATCTTCGTAGGTGTGTCCGCACAACCCACAAGTGTAGGTGGTGTAGCCATCGGCTTCGCAGGTTACGGGAATCGTCACCGTCGTGTATTCATGTGCAAATTTGGAGGTATATTCTGTGTACGTATCTTCGCAAACAGAACAGCTATAGGTGGTATGTCCTTTTTCTGTGCAACTTGCAGGTGCGCTTTCCACTATGGTGTAGGCATGACCTGAAGCCGCCAAAACAACAACGTATTCGTCATGGCATACAGCGCAAACATATGTTTCAGAACCGTTTTCGGTGCAAGTAGCAGGGATGGTTTCTTTTTGGTATGTATGGCCTGTGGCAGCCACAACAACCGTGTAGGTGTGATGGCAATTTGCGCAGGAATGGGTGGTAACACCCGCTTTATCGCAAGTTGCAGGGATGGTCACTTCGCTATAATCATGCCCCAGCGCGTCGATTTTCGCATCGGTATAGGTACGACCGCAACGCAGGCAGAAATGGCTGGTATAACCGTCGGTTGTGCAAGTGGGAGCCACCACTTTATGAGAATCGTTATGACCGTAGAGTGCGCATCTTTCTGCGGGAGTCAAACGAGTGACGGTGTAGTAGGAGAAGTGGTTGGTTTGGAAAGTGATATAGCCATTGTTGTAGGTGGCGATAATGGACTGGAGTTCTCCCTTATCGTTGATATACCAAACCGCAATACTGTCAGCGTCTTCGCCTTCAGCGAGGGTATAGGGCAAGGTGATGGTGACAAAACCACCAAAGGTAGAGACTACCTTTTCGCCTTGCTTCATGCCAAAATCGTAGATGGGGTTGTTACCCACTTGTTTGAGTTGCTCGGGAGTCAGGCCAATGCTTTCTTTGTCCTCGTCAGACAAGGTGCCGGCACTAATCTGGAGATTGCCCTCTCCGGTAATACCGTCAAGGGTATCTTGGTCGAGTTTGATTTCTGCCTTGTCGAGCTGTACGGATGAGTCTGCCAAATCATCTTTGCTGGCATTGGCTTCGCCTTGACCGGATGCGTCAATGACAGTTTTGGTGGCAGAGCAATGTGTGCAAGTGAAGGTTCTTATGGTGCCTTGCAGCACGCCATCGTCCCAGCTATGACCGGTTTCGGTGTTTTTGGGAATATAGTCTATTTTGACATCACCGCAATCGCTACAAACAGAAGTCTTTTCACCTTCTTTTACGCAGGTGGCTTCACCGGTGATGGAGGCAATGTACTCATGCTTGGTTTCGGTTTCGCCTTCCAACTCTTGACCGCAACGGCCACAACTATAAAGTTGCAAATATTGGCAGGTGTCCTCTATTCTTCTTTCGCCTGTCCATGTGGCATTTGCCATGTCGTGACCGAGGGGAGCGCCGATGTCTTCGGTGTAATCATGTCCGCATACGGAGCAAGCATAGGTGACGGAGGCGGCGTCCTCACAATCAGCGAAGCTTTCGTCTACAACTTTATAATCGTGAGAAGTAGCGGGCACAAGCACTTCACCGCAAATCAAACAGAGGGTGGGGGTGGTGCAATCGCCATCATCTTCGGCGGGGGTGTGAGAAATGGCTCTCACGCCGGTACAACCATCCACATTACAGGTGGTGTCGCAAGAATGAGTGTAGGTATGCTCTTCTTTGCCTTCTGTGGTCACTTCTCCACATTCGGTGCAAAGCACAGGGGTGGTGCAATCGCCATCGTCGGTATTGGGGCTGTGGCTGGTTTCTCTCTCAAACAGACAACCGTCACAGTTACAGGTGGCATCGCAGGCATTTGAAAAGGCATGATCTTTGTTGCCTTGTTGCATGAGCGCACCGCAAGCTGCGCACAAAATGTCGGTGGTGCAATCACCATCGTCTTTTTGCGCTACATGTTTGGTGGCTCTGGTATGCTCACAAACATTACAAGATGTGTCGCAGTCATGGTCAAAGGTGTGTGCCTCTGCACCGGGTACTGCCACGCCGAGACAGACAGAGCAAAGCACGTCGGTGGTGCAATCGCCGTCGTCTGCCATGGGAGTGTGGCTGACTTCTCTTGTGTGCGAGCAAGCATTACAGGAGGCATCACAAGCATGGTCGAAGGTGTGGCTTTCTTTTGCCTCTACCGCAACAGACCCGCAAACAGAGCAAAGCACGGGGGTGGTGCAATCGCCGTCGTCTACCATGGGGGTGTGGCTGGCTTCTCTTGTGTGCGAGCAAGCGTTACAGCCGGTGTCGCAGGCAT
>JAGBWH010000089.1 GCA_017629925.1 Clostridia bacterium | reverse complement strand
CTGCGCCTGCGATGGTGGGCAAAACAGGTACAATGGCAGAAAAACCTGGGTAAGCGGTGGCTTTTGCCCCGATTTTTTTCGCCAAATCCAGAGAAGAGACGCCCCATACATTCTCTTCCCTTGCCCCATAAATAGGGAGCAATGCCACCACATCTGCCAAATCAAGGGCACGAGCCAGTTCATCTAAAAATGCGGCGGTACGGCTGTATGTATGCGGTTGAAACACACAAATGAGTTTACCTTCCGTAGACGCTCGCAAAGCTGAAAGTGATGCCGAAATTTCCGTTGGATGATGGGCATAATCGTCAAAAACAGGTGTTTTCCCCAAAAACCCCCTATGTTCCAGCCTTCTTTTCGCACCTGTTTCGCTTGAAAGCGAACGGCAAATCGATGTCCCGTCTACCCCGCATAGCCGTCCTACAACGGAGGATGCCAATGCGTTTTTTATTTGAAACTCACCTTGCACCAAAAGCGAAATCTCGTCGATCTCCTCGCCGTTTTGGCAGAGTGTGAAATGGTATCTGCCTTTTTTATGGCGCATATCTTTGGCATAGCAAAATGCACCCCTGTCATGGAGGGAAAAGGTATAAAGATGCGGATGCTCACAAAAGCGTCCTCGACTACACACCTCAAGAGGGGCGACCAGATGTTCGGATTGAAAAGCAAATCTCTCAAATGCCACATCAATACTCTCAGGGGTGGGATATGCATCAACATGCTCCCATTCTATATTCAACACCACCCCAATCTCAGGTGTGAAAGCCAAAAATGACTGCATATATTCACACGCCTCATAGACAACCCCGCCGTTCCCTGCACGGTAGGGGCTGTTTTCGTTTTTCATTATGCCCCCGCAAAAAATGGTGGGATCAAGTCCGCCTTCGGTCAAGATATGGCCCGTCATGGTCGTGACGGTGGTTTTGCCATGCACCCCCGCTATGGCAATTTCAGGCGAATAGGACGAGGCAAGCCCTGCCAGCGCCTCTGCGCGAGACAGGATAGGGATGCCCATGCTTTGCGCTTTTTGGTAGGTGGGGTGATCTTTTGATATGGCGTTGGTATACACGAGCACATCCCCCTCCCCCAGCGGTAAATGTTCCTCGCCGAGCAGCACCAAAACGCCCCCCAGCGCAAGTGTGCGGGTGAGATGGTTTGGTGTTTTATCCTCTCCCACCACCGTCTTCCCTCTCCTTTTTAGTTCCGAGGCAATGCCATACATGCCCACCCCACCAATGCCGAGCATGACCACTCGTTTGGCAAGGGCGAGCCATGATGCCGCTATTTTTGCTCCGTGATGGGTATTTTCAATCGACATACGATTCCTCTCCTTCGTGATTGCACTATCCCCTTTTCTCGCTTATACACGAAACATTCACATAATCGACATATAACGTATGGAAAATAATGCATATTTTTTCATATTTTAGGTATATAATCTTAATTGAAGATCATTGCAAAATCTGTCGCAAAACATAGAAAGGGTGCTTACCATGCAGATTACCGATATTAAAATCAGAAAATTCTTTGATGAAGGCCCTATGAAAGCCGTTGTTTCAGTTACGTTCAACAACTGCCTTGCAGTTCATGACGTTAAGGTTATTTACGCTCGCGACAGATTCTTCATCGT
>JAGBWH010000088.1 GCA_017629925.1 Clostridia bacterium | reverse complement strand
CCTTGCGGACGTTGCCTAAAAAATTATACAGGCAGCGGCACGACCACCATGTATATTGTCAATGTTAACACAGGCGTTTGCCATAAAACCACCTGTTCTCACTTGCCCGACGCAGAGAATAGAAAGTATGTGTCAAGTACCAGAGGTTACACTAAATGCAGCTTTTGCTACTGATGATGCCTGAGGTATCATTCATGCCAAATCCCCGATTTTGCATTTCATAAAACGCGTAAGCGTTTCATTTCACGATGGCTGTGCGGAAGGCACAGCCATCATTTCAAGCACAGCCATGCTGTGCATTTCAAGCGCGAAGCGCATCTCTTGGAGTCATGATGAAAAAATCCATATTTTTCGAACACATCATCGCCGCCTCTCAGCAAGAGCAAACAGACGTCACCGAGATGATGGACTATGTAGCTTCAATAGGTTATGTTGGCTGCGATATGGGCTGGGAAAGCCCCAAGCAACTCAAAGCCCAAGCCCAAACCCTCTCATCTCATGGGTTAGCTGTGTCCTCTGTGTATCGTTTTTGGGACTATACCACGCCACTTGACAAAACCGACGCGAGCACCTTCTTTTCCTCTCTTAAAGAAGTCGGCACAACGCAAGCCATGGTCATTCCCATGGGTGGCAAAGCCCCCTACGAGGAACAGGACTACACCCACCTTTACGCTTGGTTGAGTGAACTTTGCTCCATTGCCGTTTTGTATGGTATAGACGTTTCGGTTGAGGACTTTGACGATGCAGGTGCCATGATCAACCACACCGCATCGCTCTCTCGCCTTTTTTGCCATGTGCCCGCCATGCGCCACACCTTTGACACGGGCAACTATCCCTATTTTTACGAATCTCCCCTCGATGCGCTTGACGTCTTTATCGACAAAATTACCCATGTGCATCTCAAAGATAGAAGCTACACACCCCCCACACAAAACCAGCCGGCAGGACAAATGGCAGACGGGGCGCCTGTCTATCCCTGCGCTAACGGAGAGGGGTTTGTGCCACTCAAAGACATTATTTTGCGTCTCAAAGCACACGGCTATCAAGGGTATTTGTCGGTTGAACATTTTGGGCACAAAGAAATGAAAAATGCCATCAAACGCTCCGCCCACTTTATTGATACTGTCCTCTCTGATTTGTCATAATATTTTTTCATCTTCCATTGACAAAATCTGCGTTTTCATGTAGAATAGTGCGCATGCAGAGGGCAGGGAAATACCTCCCATGTATATGGATATCACTCTGACTAAATCGCGCACAAGAATGTGCGTTTGGAGAAAATATGAAATTTTTGTCGTCATTTCGTGACCGTGGATTTTGGCGTGTCACTTTGTCTCTTGCCATTCCCGTGGCATTGCAACAATTGCTCACCGCCTCTTTTAGTTTGGTTGACACATTGATGGTGTCTCAGCTTGGGGAATTTCCCTTGGCGGCAGTCGGCATGGCAGGGCAGTTTACCATGTTGTTTAATATGGGGCTGTTTGGTTTTTGCTCAGCGGCAGGGGTATTTTGTTCCCAATTTTGGGGCGCAAAAGACCAAGACGGTATTCATCGCTCTTGCGGTATGTCTTTGCTCTGCGCAATGTTAAGCACCATGATTTTTTTGTGTTTAGGCGCATTTTCACCTGAGTTTGTCATGGGATTTTTAACAAAAGATTCCGCCATCGTCGAACTTGGAAGTGCCTATCTTCGCATTGCCGTTTGGTCGTATCCCGCCCTTTGCCTTTCGGCTGTCTTTTCCAGCGTTTTGCGCTCATGCGAACAGGTCAAACTGCCAATGACGGTATCGTGCATTTCCGCTGTGCTCAATGGCATTTGCAACTATGTTTTCATTTTTGGTAAATTTGGATTTCCCGAAATGGGCATTGAAGGCGCCGCATTGGCGACGGTTGCCTCTGCATGGTGTGCGCCTGTGTTGCTCTGTATAATCTCCCTTTTCCAAAAAAATATTCTTTGTGTGTCTCCCCTTAGGTGGTTTGCATTCCGCCTTGCTCACATCAAAACATATCTCAGCAAAGCCCTGCCCGTGGCAATGAATGAGACGCTGTGGGGCTTTGGCACTTTCATTTTGACTGCGATTTTCACCAATTACAGCACAGAAGGCTATGCCGCACGTACAATTTTAGGCACTTTTGAAAATATGTGCTTTGTGTTCTTTGTAGGTCTTTGCAATGCCGCTTGCATTATGATTGGTAAATCTGTGGGCGAAGGTAAAACCCAGCGCGCCGTGGACGATGCCAAGCGCTTTGCATTGCTTGTCCCTGTCTTTGGTCTTGTTTTGGGCATCTTTATTGCCCTCTTCCGTACTCAACTCGTGCAGATTTTCAATCTCGGAGAAAACATCAGCCAGACCGTGCTGGACTTGGCAGGGTGGCTCATGCTCATTTATGCCTTCCATATGCCCGTGCGTAATGTCCCCTATATCCAGGTGGTCGGTATTTTCCGCTCAGGCGGCGAAACATTCAAAGGCACTATCTATGATTTTGTATGTCTGTGGCTGATCTCTATTCCTATCACTTTCCTCTCCGCTTTTGTGTTCCATTTGCCCTTTCCGCTCGTATTTTTGATTATGTTTGTCTCAGAAGACTATCTCAAGTGTTTCCTCTGCCTGCGCTATTTCTTCACGATGAAATGGATAAAGCCCGTAACCGAGGAAGGAAAAGCAGGTCTGGCGGAGTGGCTTGCTAAGAGGGAAGAGCAAAATAAAATCACCGAATTTTCCGCGAAATCCTAATCTCTACCTATCAAAAATGATACTTTCATCTAAAACCCCCCCTGTTTTTTCGCGAAAAAACAGGGGGGGTTT
>JAGBWH010000087.1 GCA_017629925.1 Clostridia bacterium | reverse complement strand
GAAAGCGGGCAAACCTGCGGTGGCACGCTCAAGTTGTTTGCGTTTGCGTTTGTCACCGCTAAGAGAGGTGTTCAGAGCTTCGTTCATTTTGGAAGCCAGCGTGCCTTGCACCAACACGAATACAATCAGCAAAAGAACAGTACCGCCTGTGGCAAGCAACACACGAGCCGCCAAAGGCATGGGTGAGTAGAGTTTCGCTGAGCGAATGATAATGTCGCTCTTTGGTGCATCATTGTCTAAGGTGGGGACTTTTGCGATGGCGTCAATGACATCCATGCCCTCAATGACGGTACCAAATGCGGCGTAATTTTCATCAAGATGAGGGAGTTTCGCCGTGCAGATGAAGAATTGAGAGGAGGCGCTGTCATACTTGTCTGTACGCGCCATAGAGATAGTGCCGCGTTCATGCAAAAGCGTGTTATTTACGCCGTTCTTTTTGAATTCCCCTTTAATGGTCTCAGCTGAGCTATATTCGCGATTGCCTTTTTGACCACCGCCTTGGATAATATAACCGCCTTTTTTATCTAAGTCTGCAATGCGGTGGAAGGTCAGCCCATCATAAAAGCCTTCGCCCACCAGCTTTTTGAAGTTGGCAACGGTAATGGGCGCCATATCAGGCTCCAGCGCAATGACGATTTTGCCATAGTTTTCCACATCAAAAATGACCTGTTCTCTTTGGTCAGCACTCTGACAAGCGCAAAGCGAGAGAAGGAGCATAGAGATGAGTAAAAGACAAGCAAACAAGTGAAAGAGGCGTTTCATGAAAAAGGGTATCCTTTCTTGGTGAAATCAAAAAAAGTCAAAAGTTACTGTGCGGGTTTTTCTATGATTTTTGCCGATTCGATGATAATAGGATAAAAAGGGCGGTTATTGTAATCAACGAAAACATTGGCAATGGCATCAACTACGTTCATGCCTTCAATTACTTCACCAAATGCGGCATAGTTTCCGTCGAGAAATGAGCAATCGCCTGCGCAAATAAAGAACTGACAGGAAGCGCTATTCATGTCGTTGGAACGTGCCATGGAAATCACGCCACGTTTGTGGGAGAGGTCGTTTGCGATACCATTGGCAGAAAACTCGCCTGTGATTTTGTTGGGAGAGCTACCTGTGCCATCACCCTTGGGATCTCCGCCTTGGATGATATAACCGCCTTCTCCCGTCAGGTCAGCAATGCGGTGGAAGGTCAGGCCATCATAGAAGCCTTCGCCTACCAGTTTTGCAAAGTTAGAAACGGTAATGGGGGCAATGTTGGCATACAGCACCAAAGTAAAGGAGCCATAGTCACGAATGTTAAACTCTACATATACATCTTCTTTTAGGGTAGGTTCTTCGTCTTTGCCACAACCAACAAGGGAAACTGCCATAGTAGCACACAAAAGGAGGAGCAAAAGAGAGCGGAAAAATACACGATAATTCATAGTTATCCTCTTTAAAATTAGTTTTGGGGAAGGTCCTCTATGTGGAGGACCACACCACTTTGTTGCAGTTTTGCTTGCAAAAGTGAGATGTCCAGTTTTGTCACATCCTGCGTCATGGCAGCGGCTGTGCCTGCGGCTTGACCGGTGACGGCACAGGGGGGAATGACACGGGTGATTTCCCACATACCGTCATTTGCAGAAATAAGCCGTCCTGCTGTGAGCAGATTGACGACGCTGTGGTGATAGAGACTGCGAAAGGGCACTTCATACACAGGCCCGGCTTTGCGCCAGTTTGTGATCATCCCCACGCTGTCGGGCATGAACTTGCCGTCGTCGGAGAGGTCCATCTCATATTCGCCTTCTATACGGGAGGTCATGCGCAGTTGGGGAATGGTGGGAATGGTGGTGAGGGCATACTCCTCGCTCACATCTCCTCGCTTTAGAAAATGCGCAAGAATTTGTCGGTGAGCATTTTGCATCATTTCGCTGACTTCTTCGCTTTCCAAAGCAGGATAATGGCGGTCACCCACGTGCCATGTGCTGGGCTCAATCGGATTTTCTGCATAGCCGAGCATTTGTAGGTGATGTTTACCGTTTTGCATATAGTAATACCAAGATGCCAAGGTGTTGCCTCGTCCATAGTGTGCCATAGGCACGCCTGCCTCGCGGCACAAAATGGCATCGCCTGTGGCGTCTATTGCACAACCGCACTCATAGGCAAAACGACCTTCTCGACCTTCAAGCACGAGATGGGTGATGCGGTTGCCTTCTTTTTGCACCGAGGAGAGGGTAGTCCCAAATAGGATATCCACCCCTTCTTTTTGGAGCAATTCTTCGCACAAAATGGCAAACACATTGGCAGAAAATTGCACCTCGTAGCGTTGTTTTTTCCGCGCTTCAAGGCTTTGATGCTCTCCCAGCCAAGCACTTGGAAATAAATCTTCGGCGCCATGCGAGATGGAAAGTTTCAGTAGTTCTTCCACAATGCCAAAAGAGCATTGCCTGCCCATGCCATCGCATAGGGGTAAATAGATGGTGACAAGACCGAGCGTTGCCAAACCGCCTAAGGCATATTCACGCTCTACCAAAAGCGTTTTTGCGCCTGCGCGAACAGAGGCGAGGGCGGCAGAAATACCTGCAATACCCCCGCCTGCCACAATCACATCAT
>JAGBWH010000086.1 GCA_017629925.1 Clostridia bacterium | reverse complement strand
TGGCTTTTTCATCTTTGTATTTTTCACTCCCCAAAAGCAGAGAGGACGGCAAAGCCTTGCGCAAAGTGGCTTCATTTGGCACGTCACGCAAACAAAGATACCATATTTCCGTCAATGCTCTGTCCTCCTTTTTTGGATTTTTTGTTTTGTCATGATTACAAAATACCATAAAACCAAAAAAATGTCAACATGGCACAAATCATAAAAAAATAATAAATTAGAAAATTTTACAATTTTTGCAAAATATATCTTTGCTAAGCGAGAAAAATGTGGTATAATATAGGATAGTGCCTTATAGGCAGCTGTCGCAAGGCTAACCGATTGTGACACATTCTGATTTTTAGACAAATGAAAGCGAACATAAAAGGAGGTATGCACCATGCATACATTTAGAAAAATTGGTATTTTAACATCCGGCGGTGACGCTCCCGGTATGAACGCCGCCATTAGAGCGGTGACTCGTGCTGCCCTGTCTGATGGGGTGGAAGTGATGGGTATTTACCGTGGATATAGCGGACTGATTGACGGTGATATTCACCCCTTGGGCCTGCGCGATGTATCCAACATTCTTAACCACGGCGGTACGATGCTCTATTCCGACCGTTGCCCCGAATTCAAAACCGAAGAAGGTATGCAAAAAGCCATTGCCACCTGCAAAAAATTAGGCATTGATGGTATTGTTGCCATCGGCGGCGACGGCACATTCAGAGGCGCGACCGACCTTTCTCGCCGCGGCATCCCTTGCATTGGTATTCCCGGCACCATCGACAACGACATCACCTCCACCGACGAGACCATCGGTTTTGATACAGCCATGAACACTGTGGTCGAGATGGTTGACCGTCTTCGTGATACCTGCGAATCCCACGCGCGCTGCAATGTCGTTGAGGTAATGGGCAGAAATGCAGGTGACATTACCCTGCAAAGTGCCATTGCCACAGGCGCTACTGCCGCGGTCATTCCTGAATGTCCCTTTGATAAAGAACAACTCTTTGAGAAAATCCGCCGCAGCAAAGCCTTGGGCAAACGCAACTTTATCGTGATCGTTTGCGAAGGTATGGGTAGCGACTTTGCGCCCGAACTCGCCACAGAAATTGAAAAAGCCACAGGCGTTGAAACCAAATTTGCACGTCTGGCACACGTTGTCCGTGGCGGTATCCCCACCCTGCGCGACAGAGTATTTGCCACAAAAGCAGGCGAAGCCGCCGTTGATGCCCTCTTTGCCGGCAAGAGCAATTTGGTGGTTTGCACACGCAATGGCAAAATTGTGTTTACCGATATCCAATATGCCCTCACACTCGACAATCTGCATAAAGGCAAAATCAAGGCAGAGGACATTCAAGGTTTTAGCCAAGAAGATGTAAAAGAAATGCAAAGAATTAGCAAAATGCGCATGGACGAGCTGGCAGATCTTTACCTCACCCTCAACCGCGTGAGCCTGTAAAAAGGAACTGTGGGTATGAAAGAAAAACTACTTCGTGCCATACAGGCTGTGCTTTGGTCTGTTGTGTTGCTGTTTTTTGCAGCGATTTTGGTCATCAATGTGGTCTACGCCGACCAAGACTTGCCTAAGCACATCAGCCCCATGATATCTTATGGACTGCTGTATAGCATTGGCATCGCCGCCCTCTATCAAACCATTTACCGTCG
>JAGBWH010000085.1 GCA_017629925.1 Clostridia bacterium | reverse complement strand
TCTCAAAAGAGCCAAGGTGATGATTGGTGAGCCCATCATGGTCGCCGATTGGTATGATGAAACGCTTGACACCAAAGAAAATTTAGAGCGCATCACCATAAGATTAAGAGAAAGCATCATTGAGCTCGAAAGGCTCATGCATGAACAAGACAATTATGGAAAAAAGTAAAAAAAGCAGAAAAAGAGGTTATTTTCTATACGATTTTGGCAAGATCACGGCGGTCATTCCTTGCCTCTTGTGGTATCGTATGAAGCGCCTTTATGCCTCCCCTGAAGCGAAAAAGAAAATCAAAGGCGGCGCTATTTTGATTTCCAATCATTCGGGCAATGTTGACCCCATCGCCATCATGACGGCGGTGTGGTATCGCCGTCATCATTTTATTGCCACCAAAGAATTGTTTGAGGGCAAACTCAAACGGTGTATGTTCGAAATCTTCCATTGCATTGAAATCGACCGCGACAATGTGGATATGAACACATTTCGTACCATCGTGGACCATCTAAAAGGTGGCAAATTGGTGTCCATGTTCCCCGAAGGACACATGACGCACACAGAGGAAGTGCAAAAATTCAAATCAGGTATGGTACTCATGGCATTCACCGCCAAAAAGCCCATCGTGCCCATGTATATCAAAAAACGAAAAAGTCTCTGGCAACGCCAAGTTGTGGTGCTGGGCGAGCCGATTGATCCCGCCGATATGCTGGGGAAAATGCCTTCTTTGGCAGATATGTATAAAGTGGCTGCCTATCTGCACGAGCAAGAACGGGCGCTCAAAGCGATTGCCGACCAACATTAAATGATAAAAAATCAAAACATATAAAGGAAACAAAGAGATGAAAATTGACACCAAAGCAAAATTCGCGCAGTAGACTCCTGAAGAAATTTTTGCAAAAATCAAAGAAGTTGACACCATCAATGCATTTCTATCTCATCTGGGCGAAGAGTATGCAGAGTTGCCCGCCATTACCGATGCAAGCGGCACCTATACCTATGCACAGCTCCTCGACGATGTCGCCTCTTTTCGTGGCGTGCTTTGCCAAAACGGCATTCAAGCAGGCATGAACGTAGGTATCTACGGCGCCAACTCCTATCAACTCATCAAAGCCTTTTTAGCCATTACCAGCTATGGCTGTACGGCTGCAATTTTACCCATGCAACTGGACGACAAAACCGTGTTTGGTTGCACTATGAAATTCAGACTGTCTGCGCTGGTGTATCATGACATGTTAGAAGAAAAAGTGGCATTTGCCAAAAACACCAACAAAGCACTTTGCTGCATCAATTGGAACGAAACCGCAGCACCTGCGCCTGCCTCTGACACCGTGGAAGGCAGCTCTCCCTGCGTGATTATGTTCACAGGCGGTACAACAGGCAAGAGCAAGGGCGCTCTGCTCTCCCACAGAGCGATGATGCAAGGCACAATCAACGGTTGCTATGGCTTTGAAGATCCTTTCTATCAAAGATATATGCTCGCATTGCCACTCTCTCATATTTTTGGGCTGGTACGCAATATGCTCACTCCTCTCCACACAGGCTCTCATACCTTTATCTGCAAATCGCCCAAAGACTTGTTTTCCGATATTCCCGCATTCAAACCCACTTTCCTTGTGCTTGTGCCTGCTCTGGCAGAACTTGCACTCACCCTTTCTAAAAAATTCAACCGTAATATGCTTGGCGAAAGCATGAGATACATTGTGTGCGGTGCCGCCCCTGTTGCCCCCTACCTCATCTCTGAATATGCCAATTTGGGCATTGATCTTGTGCCCGGTTACGGCTTGACCGAGTCTGCAAATTTGGTATCAGGTAACCCCGAAAACAGAGCCAAACCCGACTCCGTCGGTATCCCCTATCCTCATCAAGAATTCAAGATTGTAGACGGGGAATTGTGGCTCAAAGGGGCAAATATGATGGAAGGCTATGTAGGCGACGAAGAAGAAAATGCTGCCGCTTACGAAGATGGCTGGTTTAAGACCGGTGACCTCGTTCGCCTTGACGAAGAGGGCTTCCTCTATATCGTTGGTAGATGCAAGGATATCATTATTTTGTCTAACGGCGAAAACGTCTCTCCCGCCGAAGTGGAAAGCTACTTTAATGCGCTTCCCACGGTGCAAGACTCTCAAGTGTTTGAAGATGTGCTCGAAAACGGCACCCATATCCTCGCCCTTGAAGTTGTGCCCAGAGCCACGGAACTTGCCAAACTGGGCGTCACCGATATCGCGGGCTACTTGACCGAGCAACTCAAAGCCGTCAACGCCACATTGCCTGCGCACATGAAGGTGAGCCGTTTCACCATTCGCGAAACAGACTTTGAAAGAACACCAAGTATGAAGATTGTGAGATATAAAAAATGTCAGTAAAATTATCAAGACAAGAAATTTTTGAAAAACTGCAAGACATCATGATTGCCATCAACGAGGATGATAGAGAAAAAATTGAAAGTGCCACAGAAAGCACCCGATTGGTCGAAGACATTGGCCTTGCCTCTGTGGGTATGCTCTATTTGGTGATCGTGCTGGAGGAGAGTTTCCAAATCAAATTTGACGATGTTGGCACTGCCACCTTTGATACGGTTGGCAAAGTCATTGACTACATAGAGGCTAAACTTTCATGATTTGGTGGCAAGCCGAATGCCATTTTGGAGATATGATCCGCATCTCTTTTGGTCAATTCTATCACTATGGCATTTTTGTCTCGGAAGAAGAGGTCATCCAGTTTGGATTGCCTCCCACGGAAGGGCTCCTCAATCGCGCGACTGAAGACATCGCCGTTTGCATCACCGATATTGATACTTTTTCAGGTGGTAAGGTGGTAGAGGTTGCGACTACCGAGAAAACAGATAAAAAGAGACTTTCCCCCAAAAAGACGGTCAAGCGTGCGCGCGAGGCTGTGGGGGAAAAAGGGTATCATATTCTTCACAATAACTGTGAGCATTTTGTCCGTTATTGCTATTTCGGGGAGAAAAGATGCGAAGTCACCGAGCAGGTGCAAACCTTTTGGCAAAATAAATATCGTCTTGACCTTTATTTTGCGCCCGTTCTCCCTCTGCCAAGTGCGTTTGACCTTTCGCCCAAGGTGCTTTATCGAGAGGTGACATCTCTGGCCGACACCGAGAAAAAAGCCCAAGCTTATGCAGGCTGGAAGCTCTTGGAATATGCCCTTTATCGCACTTTTGGATACAAAATAGAGGACCTCAATCTCAAAAAACAAAAAGATGGCAAATATTCACTTGACAAATGCTATTTTAGCCTGTCTCACACCTCGGAGTATGTGGCTGTGGCGGTCTCAAGCGAGCCGATTGGCGTGGCTTTAGAGAGGCTGGATGAGTATGCCTCCGTGTGGCAAGAGCAAGCGCCTGCTATCATCGCGCAGGGTGAGCCGTGCCCCACGAGTCTTGAAGAGTTTGTGATGCTTCGGGCGAAAAAACAGAGCATTCATCATTATCATGGGCAAGGGGCGTTTGCGCCTTGTCATATCGTGGCTGAAAGCATCCCCACCTTAACCCTGAAAGCCACATTGGGTGACCATGCTTTTCTATGTTGCCTTTCAGGTAAGAGGGTAGAAAAAGGCGGTATTTACCTTTCCGACGGCACCTCTGCCACAAGGTATAGGGAGGGGCTATGGATCTGACAATCATTTTATGGATCATTGTGGGAGGCGGTATCTTCTTCGCCCTTCCGCCCACCGTGCATTTCTTCATGTTTTGGGGTGTGTTTCATCGCAAAAGACCGCTTTATCTTGATCAAGACGACACGAAAGGCACCCCCTATTACCCATATAGAGAAGAGATAAAAAGCAACATAGAAAAAGCCAAAAGTATCCCCTGCGAGATGGTGCATATCACCACCCGTGACGGACTTAAATTGAGTGGGCGATACTATGATAGCCATGCAAGCAAAACGGTGATTTGTATTCACGGATTTCAAAGCAACGCTTACAATAATTTTTCTCTTGCGCTTGTGCGTTTTTTGGAACGGCAATACAATGTTTTGCTCGTGGACCAAAGAGCACACGGCAAAAGTAAAGGGCATTTCACCACAGGTGGCGTGCTTGAGCAATACGACCTTTGTCAATGGGTGGATATGGAAGCCCAAAAAGAGCAAATAGAGAGCATCTATCTCTATGGCATCTCCATGGGCGCCACCACGGCGGGACTCGCCTCGGACAAAATCACCGTGGGTAAAGTGAAAGCCATAGTCATGGAAGCAGGCTTTACCAGCTTTGCGGATGAAACGGCGTGGAATGTTCGTTTTGTGTTCTCAAGGAATGCCATACTCCGTGCGATTAAGTTCTATGCAAAACTATTTCTGAAAATTGATATCTCCACCCCTGCCGCCGCAAGCCTCGCACAAACAAAGATTCCCGTGCTGTTTTTGCACGGAGACGTGGATGAGTCTGTGCCCCTCTCCTTTACCATGACAAACTATCATGCCTGCGCCTCCCAAAAAGAACTGATGGTTGTCAGCGGCGCCCACCATACACTTTGTTGGCTAGTAGGCGGGGACGAAGTGGGAGAGCGCATATTCCGTTTTATCGAAGACCTTGATACACATAAAAGACAATAAAGTGAGGATTTCCCCGTGGAAAAGTCTGTAATTTTACCCGATGTCACGTGCGATTTGAATGAAGAAATTCGAAGCCAGTATGACTTCGAAATCGTCTATGGTCACGTAACTTATCCCGGCGGCGTAGAACAACCCGCTGTGCTGAATTGGAATGATTGCGCTGTGTTAACCGAGCACACCGCAGAAGAGTTTTATACTGCTCTGAAGAAAAATCCCGATGGCTACACGACCGCCCCCGCAAGTGTGTATGAATACGTTGAAGCTTTTGAAAAATACGTTTCGCAGGGATACGGTGTTCTATCCATGAGTATCTCTTCCGGCATGAGCGCTACCTACGATTTTAGTTGCCAAGCCAAAGCCCTCGTGCTCCAAAAATATCCTGATGCGAAAATCATGTGTTTTGATAGTCTTCGTTTTGGTCCCGGTTTCGGTTTGATGGCAGTATATGCCTCCATTCTTCGTGGAGAGGGCAAGAGCCTGGAAGAAGTATATGCATACCTCGAAGAAAACAAAAATCGTTTTCATCAAATGGGCTGGCTTGACGATCTGTCTTTTGTGGCAAAAAAAGGCAGAATTTCCCACCCCAAAGCCTTCTTTGGTACTCTTGTTGGTGTCAAACCCATTGGTGAATTTGAAGCCACGGGCAAAACTACGGTCATTGGCAAAGCAAAAGGCGAAAAATCTGCCTATGTTGCTATGCTGAAATATATTGAAAACACCATCGAAAATCCTGAGGAGCAAATCATTTTTATTGCCCACACCAACCGTCGCGCACAAGCGCATCAATTCAAGGCCATGATCGAAGAAAAGTTCCATCCCAAATATATCTGTGTCAACGATGTATTCCCCTCTTGCGGCATCAACGTCGGCCCCGGTTTGATGGCAGCTTACTACATCGGCAAACCCATTTCTGCTGATTTGTCGGAAGAAAAAGAACTATTATCGAAAATTCTGCAAGGCGAAATTTAACATAAAAAACGAAAAAAACGGATAAGAAAAGGTGAAACGACATGAAAAAAATAACAGGAAAATGGAAACTATTCCTTTATGGCACCGCTGGTCTGGGCGTGAATATGTTGGGGCTGATTGTAGGCTCTTATTTGTGTGATGCGCTGATGGTCGAAGGATTTGGCGAGAACGTCGAAAACTGGACGTACCTCAACAAAACCCTCGTCGTAGCAGGTATTTGGTCGGTGATGATTGCCATCAGCAAAGTGCTGGATGGCGTCATTGATATCCCCTTTGCAGGTTGGACAGATAAACTGAAATCCCGTTGGGGCAAAAGAAGACCTGCCATTTTGATTGGCTTTGTGCCCATGCTCATTGCTTATGCGCTGTTTTTGGTACCGCTCGAAAATGAAAAAAGCGTGCTCAATACATTCTGGTTTGGCTTGATGCTTTGCGCATTCTATGCTTGCTACACCCTCACAATGGTCGCGTACTACGCCACATTCTCTGAAATCGTGGATAATGATCATGATAGAATGTTGCTCTCCAACTTCAAAACCACCTTTGACGTGGTGTATTTTGTGTTGGGTTATGCCCTCATTCCTGCCTTTATCGGCATGATGAACATTCGCGTCATTGCCTTGATATTCTTGCCTTTGGCATTCACCATGCTCATTCCTCTCTTTATGATCAAAGAGAAATCTACCTTGGACAAAGACAGAACCGAAGACGACGAGGAAGACCAAGAGCAGGAGGAAAAACACGTAGGCATCTGGGAATCTTTGCTCTATACTTTCAAAAACAAGCAATTCATCGTATGGCTTTGTGTGTATGCTGCGCTTCAATTTGCCGTTCAACTGTTTTTGACAGGGCAAAACGTGCTCTATTCGGGCTTGCTCGAATTTGAAGGCATACAGATTACCCTTGTCATGGCTTGTGCTTTCGCACCCGTTCCTTTTACCCTCATGCTCTATAACCACATTGTCAAGAAAAACGGTATCCGCATGGGGTATATTTGGTCGCTTTCCGCTTATATGTTGGCGATGCTCGTGCTGGCTTTGTGCGTATTCATTCCCAACGGTCCCGCAAGACTGATTGTGGCTTGTCTGGGCGGTGTGTTCTCCGCCTTTGGTACGGGTTGCTTCTTCTCCATTAACTATGTCATCCCTTCCACTATGGCGGTCATGGAGCAAAAAGAAAACGGTATCTCTCACCCTGCTATGTACTTTGCCGTGCAAGGCTTAGCAAGTGGCATTGCAACTGCTATTTCCACAGGCCTCGTTTGGGTGAATCTCAAAAATGCAGATGTGATTTATCTCGCACCTTATATCGTGATCGTGGGTGGCTTTGTATCACTATTTTTGACCACTTTCTTAGACAAAAAAATCTGCGACATCGGTAAATCCACATCCGAAGAGGAATAATATGAGTATTAAACGAATCAATGGCACAGATTTGGAGCGCATGGTAAAAATGGCATACCTCAACCTGCAAAAGCACGAGGCTGCCATCAATGCCATGAATGTGTTTCCTGTCACCGACGGAGACACAGGCACCAATATGCGCCTCACCCTGCTAAACGGCATTCACCATGCCACGCCCAACACGCATTTAGGCAACTATCTAAAGCAACTCAGCGATGGTATGCTGCTGGGTGCGAGAGGGAATTCAGGGGTTATTTTGTCTCAAATATTTAGGGGCTTTTACTTGGCATTATCAAGCGATAGCATCGCAGATGTAGGCGAACTACGCGACGCCTTTATTTTAGGGTATAAAACCGCCTATCAATCCGTCACTCGTCCCGTGGAGGGCACCATTCTCACCGTGGCAAGGGAAGGGATTGAAAATATCAAAAGCCAAATTGGCAGAAATACATACATACCCAACCTCATTTCTATGTATGTGGCTGAAATGCGCAAAACGCTTTCTCACACCCCCGAAATGCTACCCGTGCTCAAAGAAGCAGGGGTTGTCGATAGCGGTGGATACGGCTACATTCTCATGATGGAAGGGATGGAAAAATGCCTATACGGCGAAGAGATTTCTGCCGATGAAGAGACATGGCTTGCACCCACCCCCACGCCTATGGTGTCGATTGGCTCATCGGCAAAATTCAATGAAAACTCCAATTTTGAATTGGGGTATTGCATGGAATTTTTGCTTCAACTTGTGCGATGCAAAACGGCGTTCTTTGTTCGAAGAGTTTTCTCAGGAACTTTATGAAATGCGCAAAGCCCAAGGTCTTGAGATCGAGAAGGCCCGCAAAATGA
>JAGBWH010000084.1 GCA_017629925.1 Clostridia bacterium | reverse complement strand
GGTGAGGTGTGGAAGCTGGAAGAATGCATTGATGATTTTCTCCGCATTGCGGTGGATTTGCTATCAGACAATCCCCTCTTCTTTGTGCTGAATTCTTACACCACAGGGCTTTCAGCCTCTACCATGAAATACATGGCATCTCAAAGAATACTATCAAAATATAATGGAAATATTGAGGCAGAAGAACTTGGACTGCCCGTAAGCCAAACAAAACTGTATTTGCCTTGCGGTAGTTCTGTTCGCATTTCTTTCTCACAAAGTGAACATGAATAAAGAACTAATTACCTTGCGCCACGTGATGTTTTCCTATGAAAATGACGAAGGCGCACACACAGAAGCGGCGCTAAAAGACATCAGTTTTTCGGTGCATGAGGGCGAATATATTGCCATCATAGGCCACAACGGAAGTGGAAAATCCACTCTGGCAAAACTGATGAACTTGATATTGCAGCCCACAGAAGGCGAACTCGTCATAGACGGCATTTCTATCACCAATGCCCCTCTTTCAGACGATACGATTTTGCAGGTGCGCAGAAAAGTGGGGATGGTGTTCCAAAATCCCGATAACCAACTTGTTGCCACCATCGTAGAAGAGGACGTTGCTTTTGGGCCTGAAAACTTGGGGCTTACCTCAGAGGAAATTGCGCTTCGCGTCAAGTCCTCGCTTGAGATGGTCGGCATGACGGACTATGCTGGCCATGCGCCCCATAAACTCTCAGGTGGGCAAAAGCAGAGAGTGGCAATTGCGGGCGTTTTGGCAATGAGACCTGCTTGCATCATTTTTGATGAATCCACCGCCATGCTTGACCCGCAAGGCAGAAAAGACATTCTCGCCACCATGAAGCGTCTCCACCAAGAAGGTATGGCGATTGTGCATATCACCCACCACATGAGTGAAGCCATTGAAGCTGAGCGCATTTTGGTTGTTGACGACGGCGTTTTGGTGGATGATGGCACACCTGAGGATGTATTCCGTTCTCCCGCCCGCATTTGCAATTTCGGGTTGGAAGTGCCCCAAGGCGCTGACCTTGTGGCGCGTCTACGTCAAAAGGGCGTGAAAATCGAGGGAGATTGCCTTCGTGCAGACGATTGCGTGCGCGAGATTTTAGCTTTTCTCAAAGGAGGGACTTTCAGATGAAAACCCTATCGCTTGAGAATGTTAGCTATGTTTATGGCAAAGGCACTCCGTTTGAAAAAGAAGCACTCCATGGCGTGAAACTATCCCTTCCCCAAGGCAAAATCATCGGTGTGATTGGTCATACGGGTAGCGGAAAATCCACTTTGCTTGAAATGCTTTGCGGTTTGCTCCCCCCCACAGAGGGCAGGGTACTCTTTGATGGAGCGGATATGTATCTTTCTCCCAAAGATGCTGCGCTTGAGGATATGAAAAAGGATGGGTACTCTGGCTCACCTTTCATTTTGTCCCTCTTTTACCATAAATATTGGAAAAAAGCCTATGCGCTACGCTTAGAGGAAAAGCAAGCGCGTCGGTTTCAAATAGGGCTGGTCATGCAGTATCCGGAATACCAACTCTTTGATGAAACGGTGCTCTCGGATATCTGCTATGGGCCAAAAAATATGGGCCTCTCGGAAGAAGAGGCGCAAAAGCGTGCCAAATCCGCCGCAGCCCTGGTTGGATTGCGTCCTGAATTGCTCCAAAAATCTCCTTTTGATTTGTCAGGCGGAGAGAAGAGAAGAGTGGCGATAGCGGGCGTGCTTGCCATGGAGCCGGATGTTTTGGTTTTGGATGAGCCCGCAGCGGGGCTTGATCCCCAGGGCAGAAAGAATATTTTTGACGCTATTGCGACGTATAATCAAACCACAGGTGCTACTGTGATTTTGGTGAGCCATAGCATGGAAGATTTGGCTAAATATTGCCATCAGGTTGTGCTCATGCATGATGGCACCGTTGTCAAAACAGGTAGTGTAGAAGAGATTTTCTCCTCTTCGCTGAATTTGCAATCCTATGGTTTGGATAAGCCCCAAATCACCTATATCGCAGAGCAACTCATCAAAGCGGGGATACCTCTCTTAGGTGATCTTTTCACCGTGGAAGGGGTAGAAAAAGCCCTTCTTGATTATATCAAAGGAGGGGAAAACAAATGATTTCTGATATCACTTTAGGTCAATTTTTCCCCGGAGAATCGCATTTGCATAAAGCCGACCCGCGCACGAAAATTGTGGGCTCTATTGTCTATATGGCGGCCATTTTTTGTGCGAAAAATGTGTTTGCTTATCTATTTATGATCCTGTTTACCGCAATGCTCGCCATGGTTGGTCATATTCGTATTCGTTTGCTATGGAAGAGTATCAAACCGCTGTTTTTTGTGTTGCTCATTATGAGCATGATCAATCTATTCGCCACAAAAGGTACAGGTGAACCACTTTTGTCTTTTTGGAAGATCACCATTTACGAAGAGGGGATATGGCGCGCGGTGTTAGTGAGTGTGGTACGAGTGGTGTTGCTTGTCATGGGCTCAAGTCTGCTTTTGACCTATACCACCTCCCCCATTCAACTTACAGACGGCATTGAAACCCTTTTGTCTCCGCTTAAAAAAATCCATGTGCCCGTCCATGAGTTTGCCATGATGATGACCATTGCTTTGCGGTTTATTCCCACTTTGATTGAAGAAACCGACAAAATCATGAAAGCCCAAAAAGCAAGAGGAGCAGATTTCAGTAGCGGTGGGCTAATCAAACGAGCCAAAGCCTTGCTCCCTGTGCTCATTCCTTTGTTTGTTTCCTCCTTTCAACACGCCATGGATCTTGCCACCGCTATGGAATGCAGATGCTATCACGGCGGCGAGGGAAGAACGAAATACCGTATACTCAAATTCACAGGCGTGGATGTATGGATTGGGCTGGCGTTGCTTGTCGCTTTGGCGGCGGTGATTGTCATCAACAAATTTCTACCGATAGGAAATGTGATGTAATGCGTTATTTGGCAACAATTACTTATGTGGGCACGGACTTTTGCGGGTTTCAAGTGCAACCGAATGTCCGTACTGTGCAAGGCACATTGACCGAGGCTTGCACAGCTTTGTTTGGAAGTCCTTGTCAGGTACAGGGATGCAGTCGCACAGATAGCGGCGTGCACGCGGTGGCAAGCCGTGTGCTGATAGAAACAGACGAGACCGCACCTGCCATCCCCCCTGAGAGACTTGCGCTGGCGATTGCCCCGTATTTGCCGTGGGATTTATCCCTTATGGAGGCGGTTGCTGTCTCGCCCACCTTCCATATTCGACATGACGTCCAAAAAAAGCAATATGTGTATCTTTTGCGCAATGCTCCCGTGCGTGATCCTTTATCCATGTTTCGGATGTGGCAATTTCCTTATACCATGCCCGATGATGCGTTAGAGCGGATGCAAAAAGCCGCCTCTTTGCTCGTTGGGGTGCATGATTTTGCCTCCTTTATGGCGGCAGGTTCTCCCGTACCGCATACGATGAGGCATCTTATGCTTTTAGAGGTGCAAAAAGAGCAGGGTGTCTATCGTTTCACCCTTGAGGCAGATGGTTTTCTCTACAATATGGTGCGCATTATCGTGGGTACTTTGGTGGATGTTGCCATGCACCGATTAGAGCCGGAGGATATGGTGCGCATTTTAGAGGCAAAAGACCGCAAAGAAGCCGGCGAAACCGCACCGCCTGAGGGCTTATATTTAGAGAAAGTCATTTACCAAAAAGAGGCTTTATAAGAAAAAAACAAATAGGCTAAAACACGCCTTCTTCTCACATACTGAATATAGTATGGTGGGAGAATGATGGGCTGTATCACACAGCGCAGAATTGACGGTAGCTTTGCTATCACTTCTGCACGAGTAGATACAGCCCGTTTTTTAGTCGTATGAGAAAAAAAGATTTTGCAAAAAAACAAACGCCTTTGAAAAAAATCATCAGAATAGGGCTTACGATATGGCTTGCCCTGACTTTGTTTTCAGTCGCTGTGCTTGTGACCGCTTATGCATGGGCAGACCATCAAATTGACCAAAAGGCAGACGATGCCCTTTTTTCTTCTCTTGGCACAAGCCAAAGCACAAGATTATACACAGACCAGCGCCTCACCGACCCCGCACTTGCTCTTTCCCATGAGTATATACCCATGGAATACAGAACCGTATTTTTGTCGGAAAACCAAACGTGGATGAGTGGGGAAGAGATACCGCAGGCGCTAAAAGATGCCTTTGTCTCCATTGAAGATAAACGATTTTATCACCATGATGGCGTGGATTGGTTGCGAACAGGGAAAGCCATAGTGTATTATCTGCTTGGCAAAGAGGGAAAATTCGGTGGCTCTACCATCACCCAACAAACAGTAAAAAATGTGTGCGGTGAAAATGAGTTTTCCCCAAAGAGAAAAATAAAAGAGATGGTGCGCGCCATTCGCTTGGAAAAGAGATATACCAAAGACGAAATTCTCACCATGTATTTGAATATTGTCCCCCTTTCCAATCGTTGTGTGGGGGTATATGCCGCCTCTCGTTACTATTTTGCCAAAGAGCCAATGGCATTATCCATCGAGGAATGTGCCAGCCTCGCTGCAATTACCAACTCTCCCTCAAAATACGATCCTTTTCGCCAAAAAGAAAATCATATCCGTCGCCGCAATCTCATTTTACGAGAAATGAAAGCGCAAGGATATATCACAGAGGGGGAATTTGAGGAGGCAGCAAAGACACCTCTTTTGGTCACTTCTGCGCCGTTTACTCCCCATACGCAAATTCACGATTGGTATACCGAAACCGTGTTAGCAGAAGTGATAGAGGATATCATGGCCGCCTATCATCTCCCCTATGATGCCGCAAAGCGAATGGTCTATCAAGGTGGACTGCGGATCATGACCACCATGCACCCCACTTTGCAAGGCGTGCTTGACACCTATTTTCGTGATGCCTCTCGGTTTTACAGCCAAAATGCGGAAAACCGCCCTGACTATGCGATGGTCATACTCGATGCCAAAACGGGTAATCTATTGGCTGTAGCGGGGGGCGTGGGCGAAAAGCAAGGAAATCTGCTCCAAAACGGCGCCACACAAGTTCGCCGTCCCCCTGGCTCTGCACTAAAGCCACTCGCTCTTTATTTGCCTGCTCTGGAAAAAGGCCTCATTCACTATGGCACCGTCATGGAGGATTTGCCACAAGAGATGGGAGAGGGGCAGTATTGGCCTAAAAACACACCCCAAATTTACCAAGGGAAAATCCCCATCCATGAGTCTCTTGCTTTGTCGAAAAACACCATCGCGGTCAAACTCTATGATATGCTTGGCAAAGAGACCATCTATTCTGCATTAGAAAAAGTGGGCATAGACAGCCTTGTCCGCAAAAGAGATGGGAAAACCGATTTAGCCCCCTCGCCATTAGCACTTGGACAACTCACCGACGGCGTGACGCTAAGAGACCTCACGCAAGCGTATACCGTATTCTGTGATGGTAGCTATAAAGCAGGGAAAAGCTACCAAAAGGTGCTGGATGCACAGGGGCGTGTGCTACTTGAACATCATACCCCAAAAACAAAAGTTTGCTCTCCTCAAAACGCTTTCATTATGACGAAAATGTTAGAGGAGGTCACCGATACCGGAACAGCGCGCCATCTTACCTTAAAGCACATGGTGGATGTGGCAGGCAAAACAGGCACCTCAGGTGGAAACCAAGATAAATGGTTTATCGGCTCTACACCCGATTTTGTGGCAGGTATTCGCTGTTCTTCTCCAAAAGGGGATGTCGATGACAGGGCAAAAGCACCCCTTTTCGTGTGGGATGATTGCATGAAAGCCATTTATAAGAAAAAGGATAGCGAAGGTGCGCCCTACAAAAAAACATTTCCTCTGGTGGGGGGCATTGTAAAATCCGCTTATTGTCGGGATAGCGGGGATATTCCCTCTGCTTTGTGCAAACTCGATAGGAGAGGGGATCGCATCGAGTATGGGTATTTTACGCCTGATAATATGCCAAAATCCATTTGCCACTCACACGTCCTCGCCTATATAGACCCTGTGACCGAAGACATCTATTTAGAGCAAAAACTATTTTTACCACTTGTCCCCATTGCTTTACTCGAAGGAGAGAAAAATAGAGTAGAAGAAACCATAAAACCCCTTGACCTACCTTATCGTTTGTGGTATCATATGGATAAAGAGGAAAATATGCCCACTCCTCCCATTTTCGAGGAGGAGAGGGCAGAGCCTCGCACCAAAAGAAAGTTTTTTCCTTGGTTTTAGTTTTTGATAGCGATAAGGAGAGCATCATGAAACGTTTATTTGCCCTGTCACTTATATTGTGTATTGCATTTCTGCTCATTTCTTGCGGACAGCCCGACATCACCACCACAACCACAGGCACCAATACCAACTCCGGTACCACCCCCACCACCGACGTGGAACAATCCATACCCTACCAAAGTGCACTTATTTCAGGCAAGTTCTCTAAATTTGATTTGCAAGATACCTGCACTTCTGGAAAAGGATATATTGAATTTCAAGGTGACAGTGTGCAATGCACAGGCACAGGTGTTCGTGTGGAAGGCACAAAAGTGACCATTTTTGAAGCTGGTTGCTATACCGTTTGTGGGCAGTCAAACAATGGTCAGATTATCGTTGAAATCAATAAACTTGAAAAAGTTCATTTGGTGCTGCAAGGCATTACCCTGCGTTGTGAAGATAGTGCGCCTCTGTGGGTAAAGAGTGCGGATAAGGTCTCTGTCACCTTAAAGGAAGGCACAGTCAATACCTTTTCCGACGGCACTACCTTCGGCACTTCGGTCGATGCCCCCAATGCCACTATTTATGCCAAAGACAGCCTTACTTTTAATGGCACAGGCAAACTCGTTGTTTTAGCGAATCTCCACAACGGCATTGATTGCTCCAACGACCTGAAATTCATTTCCGGCACCTATGAAATCACCGCTAAAAACAATGCCCTAAAAGGCAATGATGCCGTGGCTATTCTATCTGCCCACATGACCATTTCCGCTGGCAAGGACGGTATCAAGAGTGACACGGTAGGTGATCCCCAAAAAGGCGTGGTCTACATTGCAGGAGGGACTTTTATCATCACCACAATGGATGACGGTATCCAAGCCGAAAGCGCCTTGGATTTGCAAGGCGGGCACTTCACCTTTTATTGCGCAGGCAAGGATATCAATCCCAAAGGGCAGTATCATATCGGCGATGGTGTGACATCCAACTAAATCTCGCAAAAACAGCAAAAACAGGCTGGACATTTTCACTTCTATGTGATAGAATAATACAGAAATATAAACAATCAAAAGGACATAAAAGATGAAACTTGGTATCGTAGGTCTTCCCAATGTTGGAAAAAGTACGCTTTTCAACGCCCTCACCAATGCGGGCGCTCAATCCGCTAACTATCCTTTTTGCACCATCTACCCTAATATTGGTGTGGTGGCTGTTCCTGACCACCGTCTTGACGTGCTGGCAGAAATGTATCATCCGGAAAAATACACCCCTGCCTACATAGAATTTGTGGACATTGCAGGTTTGGTGCGCGGTGCTTCAAAAGGGGAAGGTCTTGGCAATAAATTTTTGGCAAATATTCGTGAAGTGGATGCGATTTTGCATGTTGTACGTTGCTTTGAGGACGACAATGTTATCCATGTCGATGGTGGCGTAGATCCGCTCCGCGATGTAGAAACCATCAATATCGAGCTTATGATGGCAGACTTAGAGGTAGTTGAACGCCGCATTGAACGTACCACCAAAGCCGCTAAAGCCGATAAATCCCTTCTCGCAGAATTGGAATTGCTTCAAAAAGTGAAAGCAGGTCTTGAAGACGGTCTTTGTGTTCGCGCGCTGGGACTTACAGACGACGAAAAAGAACTGCTCGAAGAAGCCAGATTGCTCACCCTTAAACCCATCATCTATGTGGCAAATGTTGCAGAGGATGAAGTGGCTGGTGAATATGAAGAAAATCCTCTTTACTGTAAAGTTCGTGACCATGCCCAAAGCGAAGACTCTGCCATTTTGGCAGTTTGCGCCCAAATTGAAGCCGAACTTTCCGACATGGATGCAGCGGACAAAAAAGCGTTTTTGGAAGACCTTGGCATCCCCGCAAGTGGTCTTGACCGCCTGATTGCCGCAAGTTATGCTTTGCTGGGGCTCATTAGTTTCCTGACCGCAGGACCTAAAGAAGTGCGTGCTTGGACCATCAAAAATGGTACCAAAGCCCCTCAAGCCGCAGGCAAAATTCACTCCGACTTTGAAAGAGGTTTCATTCGTGCCGAAATCGTCGCCTACGATGATTTGATTAGAGAAGGCGATATGAATAGCGTGCGCGAAAAGGGACTTCTCCGTAGCGAAGGCAAGGAGTATGTCATGCAAGACGGTGATGTGACCGTGTTCCGTTTCAACGTGTAATTTTTAGTTTATATAAAGCAAGAGGCTGTCGCAAATGCAAAATTTGCGACAGCCCCTTTATTCTAATTATTCTAATGGCATCAAATAGTCATCTACCTGTGTCATCAAGATATGGTTCATGTGTTGCCACGAGGCTTCACTCATGCCATATTTGATGTCGGGGGAGGACAATATCACGTATTTTGTATGAGGGGAAACAGGCAAAAATCCCGTATGATACGCCGTGTCTCCGTGTTTTGAAATAATCAAAGTAGGGCAGTGGTAAAGATACTCTGCCGCCGCCTGAAATTCTGTGGAGAGCGAAAAGTCTGGCGAAAGCAGGCATAACTGCTCGTCTTTTACCTTGATCCCCACACCAAAGGCAGAGTCACGAAGCGGATGATGCAAATCAAAGCACCATGTCTCAAAGGTTGCCACCTCCGTGAAAAGTGGCTCGGAAAAATTGTACTGCAAAAAGCGCACACCATAATCATCCGCCATCTTCATAATCGCATAAATGACGCGCTCTTCATCCGCGTTTTTAGGTGAGGGAACGTATACCGTGCCCACTTTCTTTTGCTGGAAAAGAGTGCTTAGATAGTGCTCATGCGAGGTGTGTAAATGAGAAATGACCACCTCGTCCACATAGGAAATATGATGCTCCGATAGCAGCTCTGCGACCTCGCGCACACCGCTACTTGTACCGTATGAAACATCCACAAGACATATCTTTTTATCGCAGGAAATGACAATGGCATCTTGCGCTTTGTTTGCACGATAATGCAAAAATTGGTTGTGTTTTGCGGCAATGTTTCCTGCCAAAACGATCGCAGTCATGACAAAAAAGAGCCCTAAAGACGTCACAAATAGGCGTTTGCCCCATTTTTTACTCACAAATGGTGTTAAAATGAGCAAAACGAAAAAGACAGTGGCAAGCAAAACAACGCTGTCAAAGCGAAGTGAAACCGTGTCGTGTCGGGATGTGTTAAACCATGAAATGACATCCAAAAACACATCCGAGACAGAGCACGCCAATGCGCCAGCCCATCCGCGAAGTGCGGGGATAAAAGCAAGTATAAACAAAGGCAAAGCCAAAACGAGACAAAACTCTGCCAGCGGTGCGCAAACCATGTTTGCAGGCAGGGAAACGAGGGTAAATTCACCAAAGAACAGGCACAAAAGCGGCAGGGTGAAAAGGGAAGCAAACACAGCGACCAAAAAGCCATTGACGATGTATAGCAAAATGGCATTGATAAACTTGCTTTTCGCCCATTTTTGATGGGGGAGATAAGTGGCAATTTTGCGATGCAGGGCGAGTTTGCTTAAAATGATAATGCCAAAAGTGGCTGAAAAAGACAGCCAAAAACTGTAATCATATACCGCACCTCTCGAAAAGAGCAATAGTACAGCGCCCACCGTCATTAAACTTGTTATACTATCATTCTTGCGCCAAAAGAACCAAGAGCCAAAGGAAAGTATACTCATAATGGCGGCTCTCAAAATACTGATGCTTGCACCTGTCATTACACAATAAAAGCCAACAAACAAGCAGCAAAATAGGTTGGAAAAATGAAGTCCCAAGCGTAGTTTAGAGAAAATACGGCGCAAAAAGGCGGTCAGCACCATAAGATGAAGTCCGCTGATGGCAAGCAAATGGCTGATGCCCGCACGGCGAAACTCCGCGGTGATATTCCCTTGCAATGCCCCTTTTTCGCCCAAAAGTAAAGCATTAAATAAATGACCGCTTTCTTTTGGATACATTTCGCTCATTTTGAGAGCAAGGATTTGGCGAAATTTTGCCAAGTGATAGGAAAGTGAAAAGGTGGTTTTTAGCACCTTCATTTC
>JAGBWH010000083.1 GCA_017629925.1 Clostridia bacterium | reverse complement strand
ATTGCTATGTTTGATGCTGATGTGCTTTGCATCCCTTTTTCTAAGCTGTGGAAAAGTACCTGACGCATCAACTTCCGATGATACGACCACAACAACTCTACCGGGTGCAACAGAGCCGCTGCCTGTCAAAGTGTTTATTGTGTCCTTTGCCGGCGAGGGTGTTGATATTGAGTCCCAAGAGGTATTTGAAAGCCTAAAGGCGACAGCACCTGCTGATCCCGTGCTCGTCGGTCACAACTTTCTTGGCTGGTATTTGGGGGATGTTTTGTTTGATTTTAATTCTCCCATAAGAGAGAATATTACCCTTGAGGCAAAGTGGGAAAAAGCGACCTATACCGTCCGTTTCCTTGGCCTTGATGACGAGGTGCTGTTTACCCAAACGTTAGAGTGGGGAGAAACCTTCAAAAAGCCCACCTCTCCCAGCGCACCCACGGGCATGAGATTTATGGGTTGGCTGACGGATACGGGTGACGCTTATACTTTCGGTGGCACTATCCGCTCATCTTTTGACCTATATGCCAACTTTGCCTACATTGAATACGAGGTAAACTTCCTCGATCAAAACGGCAACTCCCTTGGGAAGATGATGGTGAGATACGGCGAGACTGTCACCCCTCCTTACCCGCCCGCAGTTGATGGGTATTTGTTTTTAGATTGGGTGGATGACTACACGGGCGAGAAGTTTGATTTTACTCAAGGCACAAAATCTCCTCTCACAATCCGTGCCACCTACCGCGAAGACAATGGTCAAGGCGGTGGTGAAGAAGTGTTTTACACCGTTCGCATTGTAGACACCGAGGGCTTTTCTATTGGCGAATATTATGTGGAGGCGGGGAATGTTATGCCTATGCCTACACTCGAAGAGGGCATTACCGTCTCTCTTTATACGCTTGGTGGCGTGCCGTATGATTTTTCATCCCCGGTCAACCAAGATATTGAGCTGATTGCCACCGCCACTTACGCCACTCACACGGTGACGTATGTAGACGACGACAACCAAGTGATCACAACGGTGGCCGTTGAGCATGGTCATAGTGCGACCTTGCCACCTCATGGTGCAAATGAAGATTTCTATTACGTGATTGCCAACATGGCAAACCTTGACCGCATCACCTCCGACCGCACAATTATGCTGGGCAAGGTGAGCCGCTCTGCGTATGAAAACATTTCGTTTACGCCCGCTGATGGCCTTGATTTGGGGGCTTGCAATATGCAATCGGGATCGGGCAAAAACCTGTTTTTGGTGAAACCTGGTCATTTTCTCACCATTACTGCCAACATGGCAGGCCCTGTGAAAATGTATATGGGTGCCTCGGCTGACTTGTTTGACAATGGCTACTATGTGAAATTGGCATCCTATGTGGATGGCGTGTTCACGGGCTACATTATCGTCAACAAGGGCGCATATTATACCCTCGCAGATGTACCTGCAGGTCTGCACACGGTACGGGTTGAAGTGGTGGAAAACACCTCTGGTCGCACCGACTTGTCGTATGGTCTGAACTGCACCGCAATTAGCTATCAAAAGAGCAAAGACGAGCAGTAATTCTGTTCTTTTGTCGAAAAAGCAATACGCTCTCGATGACTAATATCAAAGAAATGAGGTCTTAACGCAAACGATAAGACCTCATCAAAAATGGGCTGTAAAGGACAACTTGTTTTTACAGCCCTTTGACATATTTTGCGCCTTGATGCGCAAAAATGGGGCAAAGTTGCCCAAAAGAAGGAGGCCACATGAAAATCGCTTATCTTGGCATTGATTTGCTGATTTCGGCTTTGGAGACCGCCCACGAGGCAGGGCATGACATTCTGAAAATTTACACCTGTCCCTGCGACAATCGAACGGAGT
>JAGBWH010000082.1 GCA_017629925.1 Clostridia bacterium | reverse complement strand
TATATTTATTTTAACATAAATTTTTGTGGCTGTAAAGCGACAAATGTCCAAAAAATCCAAAGATATTTTTGTGTAAAAAAGCGCAGAGAGACGGAATATCTCTCTGCGCAAAATATTAGCTTTGGAAAAATCTTGAAAGAAAGTCTCTGGTGCGTTGGTTTTGCGGATTTGTAAAGATCACATCGGGCGTGCCTTCCTCGCAAATATACCCAGCATCCATGAAAATGACACGGGTGGAAACATCACGGGCAAAAGCCATTTCGTGCGTGACGACAATCATGGTGATGCCGTCTTCCACCAAGGATTTCATGGTGGCAAGCACCTCGCCTACCATTTCAGGATCAAGGGCGGAGGTCGGCTCGTCAAAGAGAATGACCTCAGGCTCCATAGAAAGAGAGCGGGCAATGGCAACGCGTTGCTTTTGACCACCTGAGAGTTGGGAGGGGCGGGCGTTGATGTAGGCAAGCATACCCACCTTTTGCAGATAGTGCTTGGCTTTCTCTTCTGCCTCTTGCCTCGAGATGCCCAGCACCTTTCTCATGCCAATGGTGCAGTTGTCAAGGACGGAGAGGTTACTAAACAGGTTGAAACTTTGAAATACCATGCCCACCTTGGCTCTATACTGGGTGAGTTTCACATCGCCTGTGAGCACGCTTTCACCATGAAATAGAATGTCGCCCCCCGTAGGCTCTTCGAGCAGATTAATGCAACGGAGCATGGTGGATTTACCTGAGCCAGATGAACCAATCACGGAGATGACTTCCCCCTTTTGGACGGTGAAGGAAATGTCATTTAGCACTTGGTTTTGACCAAAGGATTTTTGCAGGTGGGAGACTTCGATGATGGGGTGTGCGTTTGTGTTCATATCAGTTGCCCCCCTTCACTTTGATTTCCGCTTCCGGCGAACTTTGAGAGCCGAAGATGGTATAACTTTTGCCACCCTCCAGCTTCTTTTCGCAGAACCGCAGGAATTTTGTCACGCTGAATGTGAGAATGAAGTACATCACGCAAATGACAAAATAGGTTTGGAAAATTTCCAAATTGAGTTTGGCAATGACCTCGGCAAAATAGTAAATCTCCATCACGCCGATAACATTGAGCACAGAGGTATCTTTGATATTGATGACGAACTCGTTGCTAATGGAGGGGAGAATATTTCTCATGACCTGAGGAATGACAATGTGTGTCATGGTTTGGAAGTGAGACATACCAATGGATTGTGCCCCTTCAAACTGCCCTTTATCAATGGAAATAATCCCGCCACGGACGATTTCTGCCATATATGCGCCTGTATTGATTGACACGATAAAGATACCTGACGCTACAAGAGGCAAAGTGTTGCCCCCGGAAGCGAAGGCATAGCCCCAGAAGATAATCATGGCTTGCACCATCATAGGCGTGCCACGGAATATTTCAATATAGCAAGCGCAAATACCGTTTGCGATTTTATGGAGAATGCGCAAAGGTGTTTTTTTAGAATAAGCGGTGGTGCGGAGAATACCAATGAGCAAACCAATTATCAGCCCAAACACTGTGCCAACCAAAGCAATGAGCAATGTGTTCCCCACGCCTTGTAGGAGTAGTTCGCCGTAGTTTGTGATAATCTCCCAAACGTCAATAAAAAATTGTATCATTCTTTTCTCTTATTTCTATCAGTTCTTTTTGTAGATGACTACCAGATTAGAGGAGTAATAGATTTGGGTAAAGTCAATCTTCTCTTCTCTTTCGGCTGTGGGAGACATACCTGCAATGATGACATCATAAGTACCAGCATTGATACCAGGAATGAGGCTTTTCCATTCTGCCTTGTGGATCTCAAGTCTAAGACCGAGCGCATTTGCCACGTATTTGGCAATTTGCACATCATAGCCGTTGGCGTAGAGCGAACCGTTTGTCCCAGCAATCACAACAGCACCGTTGGCATCGTTGGTTTGGGTCCAGTTAAAAGGATCATAGGCACATTCCATAGCCACTTTGAGGGTACCTGTGGGGTTTGCGGGTGCCACGTTTGATACAGCAAATTCAGCGACAGTTCCGCCACCGTTGATGACCACGATTTGCTCCATCAGCGTTTTACGTTGCGCCTCTGTCAGCGTAGACAAAACACTATTGATTTGTGCCACTAAGGGAGAGCCGGTTTTGCAACCGATGGCAATGGCGACATCCGCATCTGTGGCGGTGAAACCTGTGGAGTTGTTTTGCAGTTTGATATATCCAAGAGAGCTATCCTTGCCACAAACAGCGAGAGCGGTGGGCTCTTCTGCAATGTAGCCGTCGATAGCGCCACTCTTAAGAGCGATAAGCATGGCGTCGAAATCTTCATAAACGGAGCCTTGTACATCTTCGATTTGCAGACGTGCAGTTTCATGGAATGTACCCGATTGGGCGGAAATTTTCGCACCTTTCAGGTCCGCAAGAGATTCGGCACCGCTGATGTCCCTTTTCTCATTTTTGCCACAAGAGGCAAGAGAAAGTGTCATAGAAAGTGTGAGGATGAGGGTAACAAGCAAGATGAGCGTTCTTTTCATTTTAGGGTTCTCCTTTTTTGAATGTTTGAGGGCATGCCCTCCTATCAAATAAAAAATCACGATACTATTAAATATCGTGATAAATCATCTTATTTAATAGCACAACACACCATGCGGTGTGACAGTTGCAGGCATATTCTACCTGCACCCAGACAACCAAGCTGTGGGAAACTTGGTCTCTTCGGCGATTGTTCCTTTCCCCCTACCACTAAAACCCTATGGTAGGTTATCATAGCAACCGCGCCTCTATCAGAGATTATTTAATTGACCTTAACTATTATACACTATTTTTTGAAAAAGTCAAGGGTTTTTGTGATGTTTTTTTGCATTTTTCAACAAAAAGGCAGGGTATGATTTGGTACATTATGCTAAATGCACCTAAAAAATAGACAGCCCCCTGCGTTGGGCGATGAGCTATCTTGCCAAAAGAGAACTCCACACATTCGTTTTGGTATAGAGTAGGTAGTTGATTGTTTTCTACTTTTGAGAAACCCATACATCAGCATTCAAATCACGCGTAAATGTAAAAAAGACGAGCAAAATGCTCGTCTTTTTCTTAGCGCAAAGAAAATTATTTAACTTCAACAGTTGCGCCAGCAGCT
>JAGBWH010000011.1 GCA_017629925.1 Clostridia bacterium | reverse complement strand
TGCATTTTCAGCGCTCTTACGGTGGCAACGACCACAACGGCGGCAGGGGACAAGCCCGTCACACGGCATTTGATATCAAGGAACTTTTCAGCCCCCAAATCTGCACCAAATCCCGCTTCTGTTACGGTGTATTCGCCCATTTTTAGTGCCATCCTTGTGGCAATCACGGAATTGCATCCATGTGCGATATTGGCAAAAGGACCACCATGCACAAAAGCAGGTGTGCCTTCCAGCGTTTGCACAAGATTAGGCAGAATAGCATCTTTGAGGAGTGCTGTCATTGCGCCATCAGCGTTGAGTTGTTTGCAAGTCACAGGCTTGCCATCATAGGTATATCCCACGATAATCGAGCCAATTCTCTTTTTTAGGTCGGAAATAGAGGAAGAAAGACACAGCACCGCCATAATTTCGGACGCCACGGTGATGTCATAGCCATCCTCGCGAGGTACGCCATTGACACGGCCACCCAAACCGTCTACCACATATCTCAGTTGACGGTCATTCATATCCACACAACGGCGCCAAGTAATGCGACGAGGGTCAATGCCCAGCGCATTGCCTTGATAGATATGATTATCCAGCATAGCGGCAAGTAGGTTATTGGCGGCTCCAATGGCATGGAAATCTCCTGTGAAATGCAGGTTAATATCTTCCATGGGAACAACTTGGGCGTAACCGCCACCCGCAGCACCCCCCTTGATGCCAAACACAGGCCCAAGAGAAGGCTCGCGCAGTGCACACACGCTCTCTTTACCAATCCGTCTCAGACCATCTGCCAAGCCAATGGTGGTGGTGGTCTTGCCTTCGCCTGCGGGGGTGGGCGTCATTGCGGTCACCAAAATCAGTTTACCGTCAGGGCGGTCACTCTGAAGCAGGGAGAGGGGCACTTTTGCTTTGTATTTTCCGTATGGCTCGAGTAACTCTGTGGGGATGTGGGCGACCTTTGCAATCTCTTCAATGGGTTTCATTTTGCACGCTTGTGCAATTTCAATATCTGTTAAATATGCCATTTCTCTTGCCTCACTTTATACGTTGACTTCGCATTTTACCTTCACTTCGGGATATCGACCGAGCAAAGGCGCAATGCGAGATGCTAAAAATTCTTCTGTTTGGGACACACTCCGACCAATATAAAGGGCGGGGTTAAGGCAGGCGAGAATTTCCTCTCTTGAAAGACCGAAATGCTCATCTGCCGCAATGCGGTCAACTAAATCGCAGGGCTTGCCTTCCATTTTCACAACAGCCGCCGCCGCATGAGAATGAACGCGCAACGCTTCGTGCAATTCTTGGCGGTTGCCACCGCGTTTCACACAAGCCATCATGATGTTTTCTGTTGCCATAAAGGGCAGCTTTTCCATCACGCGACGAGCGATGATTTTTTCATATACCACCAGCCCTTTTGTCACATTGGCATACAGGTTGAGGATGGCATCCACCGCCAAATATGCCTCTGCCACGGCAATGCGTTTGTTTGCGCTATCATCGAGAGTACGTTCAAACCATTGTGTACCTGCGGTAAAACCGGGGTTTTGCGCATCCACCATCACGTACCGAGCCAAAGCGCATATTCTTTCACAGCGCATGGGGTTGCGCTTGTAGGGCATCGCAGAGGAGCCAATTTGGTCTTTTTCAAAAGGCTCTTCTATCTCTTCAAACGATTGGAGAATACGCAGGTCATTTGCGAATTTCA
Organism: Clostridia bacterium; assembly: GCA_017629925.1. Classification (GTDB taxonomy): domain Bacteria; phylum Bacillota; class Clostridia; order Oscillospirales; family CAG-272; genus UBA1740. The sequence continues at coordinate 12,478 of JAGBWH010000011.1, read as the reverse complement.
GGGCGCTTTGCGCAAATCCGGAGAGCACACCGAGAAAATAACTATCCACTTTTCTTGAATAGGTTTGCCCCGATACTTCCACCGCACCGCCAAAGCCCATTTCAGTGCAAATCAACTGGTCAAGGGCTTTTACCTTGCTTTCGTCACCGTCAAAGAGCTCCATGAAACTGGCCTGTGTGCCCGTTGTGCCTTTTGAGCCGAGCAGTTTCAGTTGAGAGAGTTGGTATTCCATGTTTTCTATGTCCATGAGCAACTCATTCATCCACAGGGTAGCGCGTTTGCCGACGGTGGTCAGTTGGGCGGGTTGCAGATGGGTATATGCCAAGCAGGGCATGGATGCATATTTTTTGGCAAATTCGGCCAAGTTTTGCTCCACCAGCACCGCTTTTTGCAAGAGAATTTGGGAGGCTTCGCGCAAAATGATCACATCTGTGTTATCGCCCACATAGCACGAGGTGGCACCGAGGTGAATGATGGGCTCTGCCAAGGGGCATTGTTGACCGAAGGCATAGACGTGCGCCATGACGTCATGACGAACTTGGCGTTCTCTTTTTTCTGCCACGTCAAAGTTGATATCATCCACGTGCGCTGACATTTCTGCGATTTGCTCATCCGTGATAGGCAAACCGAGTTCTTTTTCCGCTTTCGCTAAGGCAACCCATAATTTTCGCCATGTGCTGAACTTAAACTGTTCTGAAAAGACGAATTGCATTTCCGCGCTCGCATAACGAGTGGAAAAAGGGGAAATATATTTTGTTTTGTCTGACATGAGACCATCCTCGCATTTTTATATATCATTGGCTGAAAATTGATTGGTTTTTTGTGCGTTATCTGTCGCAACAGAGTAAAACACCATTTTCATTATACCACAAAATTTTTCCAATGCCAATATGTTTTATGCAATTTTATATGAATTATAATAAAGAAAAAATGAAACCCGTCACCTCGCAAAAAAAATCTTGCTTTTTCGCTCAAATTGTAGTATAATATAGATGACCTATGGAGCCCCATTTGTTTTGCCGTTTTTGGCATCCGGACAGGGCATTGCAATAGGTAGTACACAGACGGAAAGGAATCTATGATGTGCCGTCTTCAACCCGACCTTTACCTCCCCACCTATGATGCGCTCACCCCCGAGTATCTCAAAGAAAAGGGGATTTGTGCGCTGATACTGGATGTGGACAACACGCTCGCCCCTTACGAACAACCCCACCCTGACCAAAAACTGTTGGCGTGGATGGACCACATGACAAGGAGTGGGATTTCGCTGTGCGTGGTGAGCAATAATCATACGGGGCGTATTGAACTATTCTGCCAAGATATGCAAATTCCCGTCATCCCTGCGGCACACAAGCCCATGCCAAAAGGAATGCGCCGTGCCATGGCAGAAATGCAGAGCACAAAAGAGACCACCGCCGCCATGGGAGACCAGATCTTCACCGATATATGGGCGGCAAGATGGGCAAAGCTCAAATGGGCGATTTTGGTGCCACCGATTCGAGATAAACGGGACCTGTTCACACGCTTTAAGCGCTTGTGTGAAAAACCCGTGATGAGACGATACAGAAAGAAGAATAAAACATGATAAAAGCGCATTTTGGCCCTGGTGGGAACTGTGAAGCATTTGCCGCAAAGTATAAAGGCAAAGGCATTTACGCGCCCCGTTGGGTAAAAGAAAATGGGTTGGATGCCTATGAATATGAGGCAGGCAGAGGCATTATGGCAACAGAGGACGCTTTGCTTAAGTTTGGTGCAGAAGCCAGAGCGCAAGGCATTCGCCTGTCTCTTCATGCCCCCTATTTCATTTCGCTTGCCAGCGTTGAGCCCGAGAAAAGAATGAATAGCATTCGCTATATTGCCGATAGCCTGTATGCCGCCGAGCTGATTGGTGCGAGCATTATTGTGGTGCACATGGGGGGTATCGCCAAGCAGTCAAGAGAGGACGCTATGCGCCTTTCTGCTGATACGGTGGCAAAAACGCTTGAAATGCTCCCGGATAATGGGGTGCTCATTGGGCTGGAAACCATGGGGAAAATCAATCAGTTAGGCACGCTTGAGGAAGTGATTTCATTGTGCAAGATGGATAGACGCCTCTCTCCCGTGGTGGATTTTGGCCACCTCAATGCCAGAAATTTGGGCAACACATTTCCCGATGTGGCAAGTTACCGCCAAGTGTTCGAAAAAATTGGCGAGGAGCTGGGCGATGACAAAGCACGTTTTCTGCATTGCCATTTCTCCCGTATTCTTTATACCGAAAAGGGAGGAGAAAAAAACCATGTCACATTCGCAGATACCCAGTGGGGGCCTGAGCCTGCACCGCTGATGCAAGCCATAGCAGAGCTTGGTGTTTCTCCCACCATTATTTGCGAATCCGCAGGGACACAAACGGCTGATGCCGTCTCCATGAAAAACGATTATGAAAGGATGCTAAAACATGAGCATTAAACTACAAAAAGTACGCGCTGCCATGAAGCAAGCGGGCATGGATGCCCTGTTTGTGACAGATGAATTAAACCAACGTTACCTACTGGAATACCCCTTCACCGATGGTATGCTCGTCATTTTGCAAGACGAGGCGTATATGGTGACCGACTTCCGCTATTTTGAGGAAGCCGAGAAAAAGGCAAACAAAGCCTTCTCTGTGGTCATGCCTTCTCCTCGCGCCCCTTTTGTGCAGGAAGTGCTCTCCTCTCATGGTGTTAAAACAGTCGGCTATGAATCCGCCTCTATGTCCTGTGATGCGTTCGCTCGTTTGTCTGAACTCTATAAAGAGTTTTCGTTTTTGCCTTGTGGGGCGATGCTTGGGAAGGTAAGAGAAATCAAAACCCCCGAAGAATTAGAAAAAATGGCAAAAGCGCAATCCATCACGGATGCCGCATTTACTCATATTCTCGGCATGATGCAACCTTCCATGACGGAAATCGAAGTCGCACTTGAACTCGAATTCTTTATGCGTCGGCATGGGGCGGATGGTCTTGCATTTGAAACCATTGCCGTATCAGGCGACGCCAGCGCATTGCCCCATGGCAAGCCTCGCAATTTGCCCCTGCAAAAAGGATTTCTTACCATGGACTATGGCGCTTCCTATGACGGTTATTGTTCAGACATGACCAGAACAGTGGTGATAGGCAAAGCCGACGCCAACATGAAAACACTATATGCCACCGTCCTGGAGGCACAACTCGCAGGCATTGCCGCTGTCAAAGCAGGAGCGGAGGGCTATGAAGTTGATAAAGTGGCAAGAGATATCATAGACAGCACAGCCTACCGCGGATGTTTTGGTCATAGTTTGGGGCATGGGGTAGGGCTCTTCATCCATGAAAGTCCCCGACTTGCTCAATCCGCCAAAAATATCTTCCTTGAAGTGGGCCATGTTGTCACCGTAGAGCCGGGCATTTATGTGCAAGGACAATACGGTTGCCGTATTGAAGACATGGTGGCCGTCGAGGAAAATGGCTGCCGCGATTTCACCGCCAGCCCCAAAGAGATGATTGAACTTTTCGCATAATCCCGAAAAACGCGATTTTTGATGGTCTTTTATCCCCAAAACCCCTGTTTTTCTGCTTGTTTTGCATAATTATTGCACAAAAAACAAAAAAATGCGAAAAACTATTGCAAAAATGTAAAAGTTAGTGTAAAATATTCCTGTTAAGCAACATTCATAGGGAAAGCCGTTCTGTCAGCGGATGAGCGGGACCACTTTCTCGACTATATCAAACAACGCTGAGGAAACTGTATTATGGCAACCATTACTGCAGGCGATTTTAGAAATGGTGTGACCTTCGAAATGGATGGTCAACTCATGCAGGTTATCGAATTCAAGCATGTAAAACCCGGTAAAGGCGCAGCTTTCGTTCGTACCAAGATGAAAAATGTCATCACCGGTTCTGTAACTGAAACTTCCTTTAACCCCACCGCAAAATTCGAACAAGCTTACATTGAACGTAAAGAAATGCAATACGTTTACAATGATGGCGATCTGTACTACTTCATGGATATGGAAACCTACGACCAAATTCCTTTGGCTGGCTCCAAACTTGGCGATAACTTCCGTTTCGTCAAAGAAGAAACCATGTGCAAAATCATCTCTTGGAAGGGCGAAGTTTTCTCCGTAGAACCTCCCACATTCGTAACACTCCGTGTCATCGAAACCGAACCCGGCGTGAAAGGCAACACAGCTACCAACGTGCAAAAGAATGCCGTAGTTGAAACCGGCGCTACCATTAGAGTTCCGATTTTCATCAACGAAGGCGATATGATTCGTATTGACACTCGTGAAGGCGGTTCTTACCTGGAACGCGCATAATTTGTATCCCTTTTTACATTTTCATATTTAGAAAGGAGAATACCCATGAAATCCAATGAATCTGTAGCTTATCTCAAAGGCATTTTTGAAGGTTTGTCTATCGACAAAACCACTCCCGAAGGCAAATTGTTTGTGGCATTGATGGACACAGTAGACACTTTGGCTCATGAAGTGGCTGAACTTCAAGAAAAAGTAAAAGACTTAGGCGAATACATCGAAGAAATTGATGACGATCTGGCTATTGTAGAAGATCAACTCTACGAAGAAGAATTCGAAGAGGATGACTTCGACGACGAAGAGGAAACTCAATTCTACGAAGTCGTTTGTCCTTCTTGCGGTGAAGTCGTTTGCTTTGATGATTCTCTTGAAGGCGACGAGATCACCTGTCCCTCTTGCGGCGAAAACCTCGAACTTGATTTCGAGTGTGACGGCTCCTGCTGCGGCGAAGACTGCGAAGGTTGCCCCGCTAGCGATGATAAAGAATAAGTCCTTCCATTGAGAAGGAATACACGGGGCTGTTGCAAAATATGCTTTTGCAACAGCCCTGATTTTATCCAAAATATTCTAAAACTTCAAAAACCCCCCACCTATTTCGCTAAAACATACCGTTTACTGCAATTCTTATATAAAAAGCACTCCCGCATGATTTGAGCGAGAGTGCAGAGTTGTGTATTTGTATAAAAACAGGCGGGGTTTTGATGAATTTGAGCGAAATTGATAATATAATGTAAATAATTATTGTCAAAATACGTCAATTTCTGTCGATGGTAATCACCGCAAAGTATTGGTCGCCCAATTTGGCTTTGATGGCCTCGCTCATCATCTTGCGCAACACTTCGTCTTTTTCTTTGACCTCAAAGGGGACGTCTGCATCAAAAATAAGGTTGGTGTGGCTTCTGCCAATCACGCATCTGAAATCATGAAGATGAATGCGCAAATCAATGGATTTGAGGATGTCATGCACAGTTTTCTTTAACTTGTCTACCATTTCATCTCCCACCACAATAGGATCCATGTGTATGGTGCAATCAATATCCAGTTCCTCTTTGATTTGTCGTTCTATATTGTCGATGACATCATGCGTGGTAAACACATCCACGCGGCCATCAACCTCGGCATGAAGGGAAACTATGATGTGCATAGGACCGTAGCTGTGCACCGCCATATCGTGTATGCCTAAAATTTCAGGATAGCGCACAATGATGCAGGTGATTTGTTCTATCACTTTCTGGCTTGGGGCTTCGCCTAAAATGGGGCTGAGATTTTCTCGCAAAACTTTAATACCTGCCCACAGGATTAACATGGCTACAATCAAACCCATGTAGGCGTCTATGTTGAGTTGAGCGAAGCGAAGTAGTAGTGTAGATACCAGCACTGCCATAGTTGCCATGGCATCGGTGAAACTGTCAAGTGACGTCGCAAGCAAAACGTCAGACATGATGCGTTTGCCAAATAGGCGATTTAACACAAACAAAAACAGTTTTAGTGCAATAGAAATTGCCAAAATCCAAACCACCACACTTTGATAGGCGGTTTCTGTGGGGGAAAGGATTTTTTCAATCGAAGATTTGATGAGTTCATATCCCACAATGATAATTAAAAACCCAACGATGAGCGCAGATACATACTCAATTCTCGCATGGCCAAATGGGTGGTCACGATCGGCGGGTTTGCTCGCTATGCGAAAAGTCACAAGAGAGATGAGAGATGATGCAGCATCGGAGAGGTTGTTGAGTGCGTCTGCGCTGATGGCAATAGAGCCAATGAGCATCCCTGCAAAGAATTTTCCTGCAAAGAGCAAAAGATTGACCAAAATACCAATCACACTCGATAATGTGCCTATTTTACCGCGCTGCTCCGGCGTGAGGCGTTTTTGTTCTTTTTTTGTTGTTTTTACTTTGTTTTCCATATTATATATCCTTATTTGATGGAGGGCTTGTGATGTCTTGCCTTAAAAAAATCGAATTATTACCAATGGAGGGGGCTATTTCCCAGGTGGTGAAAGCCATGCTCTTTACCATTGCCGCTGAACGCGCCGCTGGCACAAGATTGCTCAAAATCCATTATGGAGAAGAGAAAACCCTTAAACTCCGCGTCTTTCGAGAACTCAAAAGGCTGAAAGGCGAGGGGAGACTTGTGTGTTATTTTTCAAGTGAAAAATTCACTTCAAGCTACGGAGAGTCTCTTTATCTGGTGGACAAATTTCCCACCATTGCAGACGACGAACTCTTTGACAAGGGAGACGGTGGCTACGCCATCTTGTTTTTGGGATGAGCTTAATGGATGTCTTTCTTCCATCTATTATATAGCAGAAAAGCCTGTGTCTAACACAGGCTTTTCTATATGCGCTATGTATGCGCAATTAACCAAGATTTTCGCTTTCAAGGTAGTTAACAACATCGCCAACTGTTACGAAAGTGTGCAACACTTCGTCATCAATTTGAATGTCGAATTTGTCTTCGCAAAGAAGTACGAAATCTGCCAATTCAAGGGAATTTACGCCCAAATCAGCTGCAAGTTCAGCATCAAGAGTGATTTTGCTTTCCTCCACATTCAATTCGTCAACCAGCAGATTCTTGATTTTCTCAAACATGAGAGTATCCTCCAAATTAAAATTAGTCCTCTTGGAATCATAGGACGGCGCTGGTTTTTTAGATCAGCGCTCGATTAGGTATTTTACCTTATTTTGCTTCATTTGTCAAGGGTTTTGCTAAAAAAGTGTCTATTTGCACCAAAAAATGACAAAAAAATCGCAAAAAGTGCTGTGTTTTACAAAAACTTGCATAAAATATCAATGAATATACAGCAAAGTCATGTGTTTTGGCGATAAGATATTTGACAAAAATGAAAGCATTTACACATACCTATTTACATTTTCATTTTTATTTGCTATAATAGTGGGGTAAAAAGAAGTAAAACAAAACGGAAGGGAATACCATGAAACCTATTGTGATCATATTGCTTGCCCTTTTGGGCTTGGCTCTGCTTTGCGGGGCGGGACTTTTGCTCTTGCGCGCTCGCAGAAAAGCACAAAAAATCGATCCTGAGAGCCTTGTGGGTGCTCAAGGTAAAGTCATAGCCGACATTGATAATTTAAGCGGTGCTGTGTCTGTTCGCGGAAGCGAATGGGCGGCTCGCTGTGTTGATCCTAATCAAACGATTCCAAAAGGGAATAAGGTCACAGTTGTTGCCATTGAAGGCGTAAGACTCGTCTGCGGATAAACTGTCAAAAAACATACGCAAAATACCCCCCTTAGTGTTGATGCTTAAAACAAGCATTTTCGAGACAACACCATAGGGGGGTGTTTTTTATGTGACTAAAATATCTGCTCGGCTTCCCGTGGGGTGCCATGACATCATTTTATCAATGGCGCAAATTAGCCTTGGCTGGCTTTCCACGCCTCGTATTGCGCTTTGAGTTCTTCGGGCGTGCCGTTGTTGAGCACATAGTAGTCTGCGGCAGAAATGGGGCCGCCTTTTTCTAAATTTTCAATTTCGGCGGCATCTCGTCTATCCACTTCTTCAGAGGTGAGAGGACGAATGTCACGGCAAGCCAAACGCTGTTTGCGCAAAGCCCTATTTGTGATAATGGCAAGCACAGAAATGTCCTCGCCTAATTTTTCTCTGAGGTATTTCAGCTCCGACCAAGAGTAAAGTCCATCCAGCACGAGAGGAGCGTTTTTTGCCTTCTCCAAAATCTCCGGCAATAGAATAATCGCATAAGCACCCAGTCCATATTTTGCACGTACTTCTTCACGAATACTTCTCTCATTTGCCTCGCAAACGGGCAAACCCCTCCGTTTCATCTCGTTCATGGTGACATCACCAAAATGAATGCTGTCATATCCGTCCGCTAAAAACAGTTGAGTCAGCTCGCTTTTTCCCGAGCCACACATTCCTACAATGGCAACAATTTTATGCATAATCATCTCCTATTTTATATTAACCTAAATGAGTTTCAATGTCTTGCTCTGTGAGTAATTTTGCCCCGTTTTCTTTTAATATCATTTCTGCCTCTTCGGTGTGTTCGGTGCGCAAAATGACATACGCGTCTTCTGCCAGACGAGAAATAAAGGCATACATATATTCAATATTGATGCGATTTTCTTCGAGCGTGGTGAGCACCTCGGAAAGCGCACCGGGGCGGTCGCTCATGGCAACCCCAATCACCGGAGAAAGGTGCAAGGCAAGTCCGGCATTGGATAGCGCATTTTGGGCTTTTTCTGTGTCACTCACAATCAAGCGCAAAATGCCATAATCAGATGTGTCTGCCAGCGACAAGGCACGGATATCCACGCCCTCCTCTGCCAATATTTGGGTAATGCTAACAAGAGAGCCGGGTTTGTTTTCAGCAAAAACGGAAAGTTGTGTAATCGCCATGTTGGTTCTCCTTAATGTAGTTTTCTTTTGTCAATGACGCGCACAGCTTTTCCTTCACTCCGCGCGATCGTCTTGGGGGCTACCAAATGCACTTTTGCCCCGATGCCGAGCATTGTGCGAATGGCACTTGCCAAAGCATTTTCGAGCGCAGAAAGGTTTTTGATGGTGTCACTAAAACGTTCGGGGGGCAACTCTACATAAACGTCAAGTGTGTCGGTGTGGTTCACTCTATCCACGACAATTTGGTAGTTGGCACAGTAGCCTTCGGTGAGCAATACCGCTTCAATTTGAGAGGGAAAAACATTCACGCCACGGATAATGAGCATATCATCGGAACGCCCCATGGGTTTTGACATTCGAACATGGGTGCGCCCACAGGAGCAAGGCTCGTATTTGATGACCGCAATATCGCGCGTGCGATAGCGGAGTAGGGGGAAGGCTTCTTTATCAAGACAGGTAAAGACAATTTCTCCCGGCTCGCCTTTGGGTTTCACTTCGCCCGTGTCAGGGTCGATGACTTCTACCAAAAAGTGGTCTTCGCAAATGTGCATACCTGATTTTGCCTGACATTCAAAGGCAACGCCGGGGCCACTAATTTCCGTGAGCCCATAAATATCATAGGCGTTGATATGGAGCGACTCCTCAATTTCGTGGCGCATTTCTTCCGTCCAAGGCTCTGCGCCGAAAATACCGGCTTTGAGCGTGGTATCTTGAGGTGTGATGCCTTGTTCTTTCATGGATTCTATCAAATATTCTGCATAGGAAGGGGTGCAGCAGATCATGGTAGAGGAGAGGTCTTGCATAAATTGCAGTTGTCTTTCCGTATTACCGCTGGACATAGGCAAGGTCAGCGCGCCCACACGGTGCGCACCGCCATGCATACCTGCACCACCGGTAAAGAGACCGTAGCCATAGCACACCTGCACCACATCCTCGCTTGTGCATCCTGCCGCTACCAAAGCTCTGGCGCAGCAATCCTCCCACAAATCAATGTCGTGTTGGGTATAAAAGGCAACCACGCGTTTTCCCGTTGTGCCTGAGGTGGATTGAATACGAACACATTGCGACAAAGGCGCGCCGAGCAGACCATAAGGATAGGCTTCTCGCAAATCATTTTTTGTCAAAAAAGGCAATTTCGCAATGTCAGAAAGGGACTGAATATCGTCAGGGGAGACACCCTTCTCCTCCATTTTTGCACGATAGTAAGGAACATTCTGGTAGACGTGCCGGACTTGCTGTTTGAGTTTTTGGAGTTGCATTTCTTCCAGCTCTTGGCGTGGCATAGTCTCCAGTTCTTTTTGATAGTAGTTTGCCATGAAAATATACTTCTTTCTTTTTCAAATCAATCCAAAACTTCTGAGGTGTAGGTATAACCAAGTTCAAACGCTTTTTGGTTGAGGGCAAGGTATTTAGGAGATACAACTTCAGCAAGGGCGCGTTCCCATGCGTCTTTTTCGATGAAGTAGAGTTGCTTTGCCAGATAACCCAGCAAAACGATATTCACCGCTTTGGCAGATCCGCAGGATATTGCCATCGTCAGCGCATCTATGGCATGAAGGGCTATGTCCTCTCTGCTATTTTCTTCAATCGCTTGGCTGGGATAAGGCACTTTGCCATATAAGCAAGCCATAGGTGCAATTTCTTGGGGGTTAAAGATAAGCGCACCGCCCACTTTGAGATAAGGCAGATATCGTGCCGCTTCCAATTTTTCAAAGGCAATGATATAATCGGCTTCTCCGTGGCAGATAATGGGAGAATACACACGCTCCCCTGCACGGACGTAGGTCACAACAGATCCACCTCTTTGGCTCATGCCATGCACCTCGGATACTTTCACATCCAGCCCACAGTCAGCGAAAACACGGCCGAGCAGTTTGCTTGAAAGCAGGGTGCCTTGACCGCCTACACCGACAATCATGATACTAACACTTTGCATATTTTTTCCTAACTACAAGATAAAAAATTGAAATTATCTAACCAAATTTCGTAAATAAGAGGCTTACCCCTCGTCAATGATGGCAGAAAACGGACATAACTGCTGGCAAACCTTGCAACCTACACAAAGGGTAGCATCAATTTGCGCCTTGCCATTTTTCACAGAAAGCGAGGGGCATCCCATGCTCATGCATCTCATGCACCCCTTGCAAGAGGTGGTGTCAACGAAAAGGGGCGGGCGTTTTTCGACCGTTTTGAGTAGCACGCAGGGACGTCTTAAAATGATCACCGACACCTGCTCTTCTCCTAAGGCTTTTTTGATGGCATGATCGCAAGCTGAAAGATCATAAGGGTCCACGACTTGAATACTGCTCACACCCACCGAACGGCATAGCGCCTCCACATCCACTTGGGTGGAAAGTTCGCCTTTGATGGTATAGCCTGTGGTGGGGTTGGGCTGGTGACCTGTCATGCCCGTGATGGCATTGTCTAAAATGATCACCGTGCCATTGGTTTGGTTATAGGTCATATCAATGAGCGAGGTAATACCGGAGTGAACGAAGGTGGAATCCCCAATCACCGCCACGGCTTGCTGTGCCATTTCAGGTCGCACTTTGAGGCATCCGTGTAGGCTTGAAATGGACGCACCCATGCAAAGACAGGTGTCAAGGGAAGAGAGTGGAGGCACCGCACCCAAGGTGTAACAACCGATATCACCAAATACGGTAAGGTGATGTTTTGAGAGCACGTAAAAGAGGCCTCTATGTGGGCAACCCGAGCACATCATAGGCGGACGGGCAGGCAATGCAGGCGCATTATGTAAGGGAGGAACTTCCTCTAAAAGTGCTTGTCTAATCGCTCTTTGAGAAAGTTCTCCAATGGGAGAAAATAGAGATTTGCCTTCAGGGAACAGCCCCAGACAGTTGCAATGGGCTTCAATGATACCGTCCAGTTCTTCTATGACAATCAGTCTTTCTACCTCTTTGGAAAAGGTAAGGATCAGCTCACGGGGCAGGGGATTGATGAGTCCAAGTTTTAACACGCTCACCTTCTCGCCAAACACCTCTTTGACATAGTGATAGCAAGTGCCCGAAGTGATAATACCTATCTTCTTTTCGCCCCACTCAATGCGATTAAAGGGGCAATCCTCCGCAAAGGAGGCAAGGGCTTTCATTCGTTCTTCTACGACAGGGTGACGCCCTTTGGCGTAAGCGGGCATCATCACATATTTTTCACTTTGTTTTTGATAAGGTTTAAGTTCCACCTCTTGACGCTCGCCCAGCTCTACTAAACTTTGAGAATGGGCAATGCGGGTACAGGTGCGCAGTAAAACAGGTGTGTCAAATTGTTCGGATAGTGCAAAGGCGGCTTTGGCAAATGCCAAGGCTTCACCGCTATCAGAGGGCTCAAGCATCGGCAATTTTGCGGCAATGGCATAATGGCGTGAATCCTGCTCGTTTTGAGAGGAGTGCATGGCAGGATCATCTGCCACACAGATCACCGCCCCACCACCAACGCCAGTGTAGGAAAAGGTGAAAAGGGGATCTGCGGCTACATTCTGCCCCACGTGTTTACAAGTGCAAGCGGCTCTCGCCCCTGCAAGAGAGGCGCCAAATACCGCTTCCAGCGCCACTTTTTCGTTGGGCGCCCATTCACATTCCACATCGGGGAACGTGGCGGCGTGTTCCAGTATTTCCGTGGAAGGGGTGCCGGGATAACCCGAAATAAAGCGCAAACCGCCTTCGTATAGTCCTCTGGCAATGCTGTGATTGCCAATCAGCAATTCTTTCATCCGGTATTTACTCGCTTCTTAGGTGAATAAAAAAAGAAAAATGTAGCTTTTTTTCGTGAAGTAGT
>JAGBWH010000081.1 GCA_017629925.1 Clostridia bacterium | reverse complement strand
CATCACTAACAGAAAAAAGAGCAAACATTCAAGATTTTTCGCCGTGCGTGTTTGCTCTTTCTGTCGTGATAAGGGTTTGGGCTTAGCCCATTCTGCGTTTGACCGGTCAAATGCGATGCTCGCACTTAACGAAAATTCAAATTCTCCGCTAAGAATATCACCCATTGCTGTGTGGGATTTTATTCTGTTTGATTAGTTCTCAAAGAAATAGGCGAGGGCGAGGCGAATTTGCTCGTCCCAGAAGTCCCAGTTGTGCTCGCCCGGGCCTTGGAAATAGGAGACGGGATAACCCAGCGCCTCTAAATGCTTGGCAATCTTTTGGGATTCGTGAAGGCGAGGGTCTTCTGTGCCACAGGAAATATACATTTTCGGTAGAGGCTTGCCCTCCTCTGTTGATTGCTCTGCGAGGTGATAGATATCGTTTTGAGAGCCGGGGATGGTCTCGGGATCACCAAATATGGCACGCCAATAGGGAATCATGTCGGGGGAGGCGTTTTTGGCACGGCTATACACGTCCACCGCGGAAGAAAAAGCACCCACTCCGGCAAATCGCTCTGCTTTGGACAGTCCGATTTTGAGCGCACCGTATCCGCCCATAGAGAGACCTGCGATAAAGGTGGTTTCTCGCTTGGTGCTGAGATGACGGAAATAGTGCTGGCAAACTTTAGGCAACTCCTCTGCTATAAATGTGTAAAAACGGTAGCCGTAGGCGGTGTCGGTATACCAGCCACGCTCGGTGGAGGGCATGATGACCGCCAGTTTTCTTTCGCCCGCATAGCAGTTAATGCGACTGTTGCGCAGCCATGCGCTTTGGTCGTCGGAATAGCCATGGAGCAAATAGAGGGTGGGGTATTCAAAGTCGTCATCGACAGGGGGCTCGTGCACTAAATCCACTTGGGGCACAATCATATTCACGGTGACGAGTTGATGCAAAGCCTCGGACATGTACTTAAACTCAAACAATGACATGGGGGTTTTTCTCCTTTTTGCAAAATTTGGTTAGATTATTCGTATAATTTGTCGGCATAACTCCAATAGTAATCGGAGAGTTCCTCGTCAATATAGCCAAAGACCTTCTCTTCTATTTCCTCAGGAATACCGTAAAATGCTTCGGCAATGGAGCCTGCGATGGCGGCTTGTGTGTCGCTGTCTCCCCCAAGGGATACGGCAAGGCGAATGGCATCTTCAAACGAACGGCTTTCTAAAAAACATTCGATGGCTTGCGGTACACTTCCTTGACAGGTCACGTCAAAGCGGTAGGTAGGACGAATATCATCCAGGGTGAAATCAAGGGGATAATAATTGGCTTCGATATAGTCTTTGATGGCATTTTTTCCTTTGCCTTTTCTGGCAAGGTATATGGCGGCAGCGACCGCCTCCGCCCCCTTGATGCCTTCGGCATGGTCGTGGGTGACCTCTGCACTCCAACGCGCAAGGGTGAGGGCTTGGCTTAAACTTTCAGCCACCCATGCCACAGGAGACACCCTCATGGCAGAGCCGTTTCCAAAACTGTGATAAGGCTCGGTATCATCGCTTTTCAGCCAATAGTAAAAATGCTCGCCGTAACCTGCATCGGGATAGGCTCTTCCAAGTTCTTTCATCAAACGAATGAGGCAAGATTTGAAAGACACTTCGTCTTCGATGTCGGCTTCCACACAGGCACAACCCACGGCAATAGTCATAATGCTGTCGTCTGTGGGCGCGCAACCGCCTTGAAATAGGGGAAACTCGGTGGATTTGTTTGGTCCAAATTCATACGGAGAGCCAACGATATCACCAATAATGGCACCTAACATATCTATCTTCTCCTTTTTTGTGGTCTCTTTTATGGTTTCATTATAAACTTTAGTTTTCGTGCTGTCAAGGCAAGTGGCGGAGAAAATTTCGATACAAATCTCTGCTCAGGCTGAAAAAGATGCGCTTTTTTTGATTTTCTTCTGCGATTTTGCAGATAAAAATGGGGGAGGTGATTGACAAAAGGCAAAAGATGTCGTATAGTTAATATGATATATGTAATATAGTAAATGAAGTCTAATATATGTGGCACAGGGCGACCTTTTTAGGACGAATGGCTTTGCGCCAAAAGACATATATGCGAGATTTGAAAGGAAAACCAATGCAAAAATATGTAGATATTGCACCCGAAGTGGCGCAAGCGCTTGCCCAAAATAAACCCGTGGTGGCGCTCGAATCTACCATCATCTCCCACGGCATGCCTTATCCACAGAATGTGGAAACCGCTTGTGCAGTGGAAGAGACGGTAAGAGCGCACGGTGCGATCCCTGCCACCATTGCGATCATCGGTGGCAGACTGAAAGTGGGGCTCTCCAAAGATGAGATCACCTATTTAGGCAAAAAAGGGCAGGGCGTCATTAAGGCTTCTCGCCGTGATTTGGCGGTGCTCGTGGCTCGTGGAGAGGACGGCGCAACAACCGTTGCCACGACCATGATGATAGCGGCGATGGCGGGCGTGTCTGTTTTTGCCACCGGTGGTATTGGTGGCGTGCATCGTGGAGCAGAGACGAGCATGGATATTTCAGCCGACCTGGAAGAACTTGCCATGACGCCTGTGGCGGTGGTGTGTGCCGGGGCAAAATCTATTTTGGATTTAGGGCTGACGCTCGAATATCTTGAAACCAAGGGTGTGCCCGTGATTGGCTATCAAACCAAAGAACTGCCTGCTTTCTACACGCGCGAAAGCGGTTTTTTGGTGGATTATCGCATGGATACGCCAAAAGAAATTGCCGCCGCTTTTCATGTGAAAAGAGAATTGGGACTCGCGGGCGGTATGCTTGTGACCAATCCTATCCCAAAAGAAGACAGCATGGACAGATGCGTCATTGAAAAAGCCATTGAAACGGCACTTGAAAAAGCCAAAAAACAAGGCATCAGCGGTAAGGCGGTCACGCCGTTTTTGCTGGCAGAAGTGGTGGCATTGACAGGTGGAGACAGCCTTGACGCCAACATTCGTCTGGTCAAAAACAACGCTCGGCTTGGGGCTGAAATTGCCACGGCATTGTGCGAAATGAAGGCGTAAAGCACGCGTGCGAGACGTGGCAGAGATTGACTATCACAAGGAATGAGGCGGTATCTGTTTGACGGCAGATTGTCAAATGATACCACGCCTATGGGTAAAAGCATGATTGATTTACATACACACTCGGTGCACTCGGACGGCACTCTCACGCCTGCGGCATTGATTGAAAAAGCCAAAGAGCAAGGGGTAACGGCCATTGCACTTACCGACCATAACTCGATTTTAGGTGTCCCTGAATTTTTGCAAGCGGCAGAGGGAAGCGGTGTTGAGGGCATTGCGGGCATCGAATTTTCCACCAACTACGAAGATGTAGAACTGCACATCATAGGTCTTTTTATTGAGCCGTGTTATTTTGAGGACATCACCGCCAAAATGGTGGCTCTAAAAGAAGCGAAAAAGGAAAGCAACCGCGCTTTGGTGGAAAGGCTCAATCAAATGGGCTATGACATTTCCTTTGAAAGGTTGTGCGAGGCGCATAGAGACGGGCATATCAACCGCGCCCATATTGCCAAAGCCTTGACAGAGATGGGCTATACCTCCTCCGTGCAGGATGCCTTTGCGCGACTATTGGATCCGAAACTAGGCATTTATGTACCACCACCAAGGCCGGAGGCCTATGATATCATTGCCTATATTGCCTCTATGGGGGCGTTGCCTGTTTTGGCGCATCCCTTTTTGCAACTGAGCGAAGACCGTCTGCGCGTATTTTTGCCCGAAGCGGTAAGTCGTGGGCTTGTGGCGATGGAAACAGAGTATCCCATGTATGACGAGGAAACCACCCTCACCGCACGACGGGTGGCAGAGGATTTTGGCTTGCTTCGCTGTGGAGGATCGGATTATCACGGCGCAAATAAACCCTACATTGAAATGGGTGTGGGGCGTGGCGATTTATATGTTGATGAAGACATTTTAGAGAAACTCAAGCAAAAGCACAAAAACGCGCAAACGTAAAAACACAAAAGGAGAGCGACCGTGTGCGCATACGAAATACTATCACCCCACCTCAAAATCAAGTGGTGCGAAGGGTTTATTTTGAAAAACGAACGATATACCCAAGTCAGTGGATATATTTTTAATGACAAGGGCGAGATGCTCATTGTCAAAAATGGCAAGACTTGGACAATTCCCGGTGGTCATCCCGAGGCGGGCGAGATGCCCGAGCAAACACTCTGCCGAGAGGTCATGGAGGAGGCGTGTGTTGTGCTCTCTGACTTACAGTATATCGGGGCTGTGGAAGTGGTCGAAGATGGCGAGGTCTACTACCAAATGAGATATGTTGCACGAACAAAAGACATTTTGCCTTTCGGGACAGAATGGGAGATTGACGAGCGCAAATTTGTGAAGATAGAGGAGATTGAAAACTATATCACCTGGGCGAATGGAAAAACCTTTTCAGCCCAACTTTGTGCAGCGAAAGCCTGTCTCAAATAACAAACCAAAAACAAATACAAAGAGCAAACATACAAGAACGAAAAATCTTGCAGGTTTGCTCTTTTTGTCGCTTATTTTGCGAATTTGTCGCGTTTTTTGGGTAACGTATGGCGCATTTTTGCGCAAAATTTGGTTTTTTGTGGGTTTATAGACGGTCTTTTGTGGCTTCGTATAGGGCAATGCTGACCGCAATGGGCAAATTGAGAGAGTCAATGAGCTGGCTGTGGCGAATAATCACGGGCTTGCCAAGTTCCAGAAATTCAGCAGGAAGGCCTGAGGATTCGTTGCCAAAAATCAAGGCATGTCGAGCGGCAAATTCGGTTTTGTGGAGAGGCATATCCGTTTGCAGCATAAAGGGGTAGTAGGCACGCTCTTGCCCGTAGGCAGAGGCGTACTCTGCAAATGTGTCGAAATAGGCAAAGCGAATGCCAAACAATGCACCCATGGAAGCACGGACGGTTTTGGGATCAAAAATATCCACCGCAGGGCGGATGATTGCCACATCCTGATAACCAAAGCCTAAGCAAGAACGCAAAATCGTGCCTAAATTGCCGGCGTTTGAGGGGGAGACCAACACCACGTGATTTTTCTCCGTATCAAGGGCGGGAGAAAACTTTTCAAAACTGCCAATGAGAAAACAGTTTTCTTTGGGTGAGAGAATATTAAACGGCTTTTCTGATACAGAAAAGGGAATACCGAGTTTTTTGCACAGGGTTTGGGCTTTCTCGGCGGTCTCCCCTTCCATACGGGGATGCATCACCACTTCTCGTGCCAAATCGGGGCGTTGCTCCAGCAATTGAAAGGTCAAACTTGCCCCAAGCGTGTAGGATAGGGGCTCTTCTTTTTTATAGCGTTTCATATGCACCTCACATAATGGCGTGTATGGCTTTTTTGTAAGCGGAAAAAGCAGAGGGAATGGCGTGCTCTGCAAGATCTTCAAAAGGAATGCTTTGCCCAAGGGGTGTGTCAGTATGACACGAAACATTCACTCGATACCCAATCATTTACCAGGTGATATGGGTGAAAATGGGTTTAGCTGGCCCAAGCGGGATAATGGAAAGCGGAGAGATTCCGGTTGCTTTCGAAAAGTCGTCGGCGGCCTCGGGTGAAAGGT
>JAGBWH010000080.1 GCA_017629925.1 Clostridia bacterium | reverse complement strand
GTGCAAGAATTGAAAATACCATTGATACAACAGCGTCGGAAATGCTTGCTTTTTTTGGTGGAACAGAGGTGCTATTCTGATAGCTTGTGTTGCCCTGTGTCTGTTTTACTGCCTTGCCGCATTGGTCACAGAAATTAGAGCCTTCCTCTAAAAAATTACCGCAATTAGAACAATATGCCATAATATGTACCTCCTTTTGTTCTACTTACATTTTATCATATTTTTTTGTTTTTGTCAATAAACCTTTGAGTAATACTCCTTTAGCATATAGAGCCAGTCTGTCTGAATAAAGTCAACTTTTTTGTCAATAAGCCAGCCCCAGCCCTTTTCGGGGTAGCCTGCGAGAGAAATATCGTCTGTGTGGTGGGCGGAGATAACGTCTGCCTCGTTGTAAATAATGGAGTTTACCCACACAAGGAGTCCCTTTTCGTGCATTTTTGCGATATACTCGTCACTGATGCACTGACAGTCGTCCTTGTCAAAAAGAACCTCTGTGCCTATGAGATTGATGTTTCTTTCAAGGAGTGAGTCTGTGATTGTATCTTCACCGCGTACCATTGGAACAAACATCAAGTCGCTTGCGTATTTTTCCACACGGGCAAGGCTTTCCTCGTCCACGTTTGTTTTGACGATAACCTGCTTTTCAACACCTGCGCGGCGGATTTCAGCGGTGATGCCCTCAACGTCTGTCCAAAATTTATCTACATTTATATATACCTTGTCCTTTAAGAGAGCCAAAACCTCTTGAAGTGTGGGTATCTTGTATGATGTTGGCACACCGTCCTGGTTGAGCAGGCGGAGATTGTCAATTTCCTCAGCGGTTAATTCCCACAGGTATTTTGATTTCAAAAACTGTGGCTCCATCCACGGGTGGAACACAAAATATTTGCCGTCCTTTGACTTGGAAACGTCAATTTCTACAACCTCAGCACCCTGTGCCAAGGCAATTTGATATGCTAAAATGGAGTTGCAAGGCACGTTTGCACCGCATACACCTCTGTGCGCCGCAAAAAACGGTCTGCCAAGGGTGGCTCTGTTTTCAACTATTGATTTGTTAAAGTCCATAATAATTCTCCTGCCATATTTGGTAATTTAATAATAACATATTTTTTATTCAAATTGAACTATTTTTTATAAATTTTTTATGTTCTTGACTTTGTGCCGGTTTTTTGGTAAAATTGTTTTAGTAAAATTTTATACGGAGAACAAATATATGAAAAAAATTAAGATACTTTTCTTGATTTTGGCGGTGGCGTGTCTGATTTTTGCGCTTTGCGCCTGCTCCTGTGAAGCACCTGACAGTGACAACAGCACGTCGTCATCTCACGAGCATAGCCACACACCCGACAATCAAAATCCAGAGCCACCAAAAGCACCTGAAAAGGAATGTGTCCACTATTGGTACAATGTAACCGTTGACAGAAGCACCTCTGCCAAGGGCTCTGTTATTTTAAACGGTGAGTGCTGGAATTGCGGTGACAAGCTAACAAAAGAGGTTATTACCTTTATTGACCGCGAGGAATGGGCAAGTGCTATGTCCCAAGAGGGAATGAAGTCATTTACCTTAAATAACGGCATAACATACACAAACTATGACGAAAACGGCTCAATGAGCTGGAGAGTTTCTGGGGAGTCCAAAATTTACACAGAGGAGTATTTTGTAAATACAGGCAAGAACAGCAAAAAGCACACGGTTTTTGGCCGTGTGCTTGTGTTTGGGAATGGATCAAGGTGTAATGATAAACTTTCCTTTAGCTCGCAGAGCTCCGTCAGCGAGGATCTCGGGAAGCTTATCCAGAGACTCACAGGCGTAGACCATGGAGGAGACGTCGATCTTACCGCCATCGATGAGATCCAAGGCGCGTTTCTGAGTATAGGGATTGATGAAGGAGGCCTTGAGTGTGATCTCCTTTTTGAAGATTTCAAAGGGCTTGATGGTCATTTCGTCACCAGGTGCGGTGAGACCAAAGAGCATAACAATGGATTTCTTGCCCGCAATATCGATGGCCTGCTTCATGGTAGCGACCTTACCGACGCACTCAATGACACAGGCGATACGGTCAATGCCTTTGGCGGCCAGGATGGCTTTGACGTCCTCAGTAAGGGGATCAATGGTGAGATCAGCACCCAGCTTCTCAGCCAAAGCACGCTTTTCGGCTACGGGCTCGATGAGAATGAGCTTCCCTGCGCCCGAGATCTTAGCCAACTGGAGCATGAGCAGACCGATCATACCGCCGCCGATGACGGCTACGGTGTCACCGGGCTGGATCTCGCAGAGGTCGATACCGTGGACACAGCAGGCCACGGGCTCGGTCATGGCCGCCATCTCAAAGGTGGTGGTGTCGGCGATCTTATAGACCTGGGACTGGGGCACGACACAGTATTCGGCAAAGCCGCCGTGGACAGTGGTACCGATACCGATCATATGCTCGCAGAAGTGACCAATACCGGCTTTGCAGTAGGGGCACTCATTGCAGAGCTTATTGGGGTCGACGCAGACGCGGTCGCCCACTTGCACGGAGGTCACGCCCTCGCCTACGGCTTCGACAATGCCCGCAAACTCGTGACCCAGGACGGTGCCCGCAGGGGTAGCGGCGGCGCCCTCGTCGCCGTGGAAGATATGTACGTCAGTACCGCAGATACCGCAGGCCTTGACCTTCAGGAGAACTTCACCGGCTTTGGGGGTGGGCTTCGGAATGTCGAGGATGCGGAGATCGGTGGCTTGATAGAAGACAGCGGCTTTCATGGTATTTACCTCCAGATGATTGATTGCACTCAGTATAGCACATTTTAGAGTGAAAAGCAAGAGGGATTAAAAAATTGTTGTTTTTTTTGAAAAAAGGGTTGACTTTATTGTTAACTGTAATGTTATAATGCTTATAATCTTCTACTAATGGCAAAGGTCAATCGTCAAAAACAGCATACATCAAGGAGGCACGATCCATGGTCATAGAAATCCTTTATTACATACTGCTTTTTTACGCGTGTGTTATAGTTCTGTACAGCATATACAAGGTCATTTGGTATACGGTGAAAATGATCTCCTTTGGTGTCAGGATGAAGCGCCTCGGTAAGGATAACGTGCAGGTCGAGCGCCTCCGCAATCTTTTCGATATCGTATTCGGGAGCAAAGGTGACCCCGATTATTATGTGACTGTTGGCGACAAGCGGTACGAGGTTTGTGTCCTGTCCTTTATTTCGATTCACGGTCGTTGGATCATCGAAAACAGAACCTCCGGCATGCATATCGAAGCGCGGCGGCTTCGAGACCTCATCTACACCGAGAAAAAACATATGGGCATGGCCGGAGGGCCTCACGAGTATAAGCACGAACTGCGCATCAGCCGTAAAGAACTAAAGCTCACCCCCGTAGAGGAGGAGTACGCCAGCCAGATCCTACTTCTCTACCCCACGCCCAAACGGATCATCTGCGTGGATCATCGTTACAGAGAACTTCAATCGGGTGATACGGTCGAGGGGCATACGGTTATGAATGTTCATGATTTTCGGAATCTGATCCATATAGAGTAATTTCAACACCGAAAGGCAGATTCGTTCTGCCTTTTGTTTATTTCGCCTTGACCCGGCACACAATTTATGGTATAATCAATTCAATCAAACACGCAAAGGAGTGCAACATGGAATTTCAGGATCTGCAACACAAGGAATGGTTGAAAATCTACATCCCCGAGGCGGTCTGCGCCTTTGGCGGAAATTACAGCATCCACGTCAAGAAGGGAGACCCCAAGCGGCTGATCTTCCACCTCTGCGGTGGCGGGGCATCTTGGTGCGAGGACAGCGCCAAGTGGCCGTCGGTACCCGAAACTTCCGAAAAATACGGTCACGTGGGACTTTACACGGTCTGCGGCGATCCCCAGCCCGAGGTATTTTCCATCACGACAGGAGAGCAGGACGGACTCCACTCCACCACGGAGGAGAATCCCTTCGCGGATTGGAGTGAGATCATGGTTTCCTACGTCACGGGAGATTTTCACGCAGGAACGGGAGATTTCACCTTCATCGGTGCTGACGGGCAGGAGCATACCATCCACTATCACGGCTACACCAATCTTCTGGCTATCCTCAAGGTGGCAAAGGATCTGTTCCCTACCCTTGATCAACTGCTCATTTACGGCGAGAGCGCGGGAGCCTTCGGCGTGGTGGCGGTATCGGGAGATATCATGGATGCATGGCCGGAGTGCGAAGACGTCACCATTCTGTCGGACGGCGCCATGATGCCCTACGATGGCTGGTCAGACACCGCCCGCAGGCTTTGGCAATGTCCCGATCACATCGCTTCCGCTGTCCACACCGACAATATCGCGCTGGATTGGTGTAAAGCACTTTACAGCCGCTTCGGTGACCGCCCCCGCTACCTCTTTACCTGCGGCTGCCGCGACCACGTGCTGATGCTGTTCTGGCACTACGCTACGGACGGTCAATTCATCATAGAGGAATCTTTTGGTGAAGCATTTCGTGAAAACCTACAGAACATGTGCAAGGAATTGAAGAAACTGACACCGAAATTCAGCCTCTATATCCACGATTTCATGAAAGAGGAGCTAGCCCCCTGTGTACAGCACTGCATTTTCGGGAACGCATCCTACACCCGGAGGCATATCGACGGTGTATCACCCGCAGCGTGGCTGGTGGATGCCATGAACGGTAAACAGTATGACGTGGGATTGGAGCTTTTGGAAAAGTAAATTGCCGTTTATGGGGGAGCGCCCGGGAGGAACTTCTTGAAAGACGTTCCCCCCAGCCCCCCTTCAAGAACTTTAAAAAAGTATTGATAAATAATCATTATTAAAGTTTTTGAGATTCCTAAGAACTTTTTTCAAAAAGTTCTTAGGTGGGGTGCAGGGGTGAAACCCCTGCCCTGCAAACTGCAATTTGAAGATTTACAAAAAATTTTTCTTCTCCCTCTTGTCAGAATTTGAAATATATGGTATACTATATTGGTTAATGCGAAAATCAGCACAGAATTTATATTTGTGAGGTATATACCGTGATTGTACAACTGGAAGAAGCTAAGCATGAGCTGACGGGTATGAGACCCGACATTCAGGAATTGGGTCAAGCGCTTCGGGTAGAGTTTTTGGCTGCCAAAGCTGAAGAACTGGAGCAGGAAACCCTGGCTCCCGATTTTTGGAGTAATTCCACCAATTCCTCCAAGATCCTGCAGACCATCAAGCAATACAAGGACACCGTAGAGGGATACAATGCTCTTGTTGCCCGTCTGGAGGACACCATCGCCCTCTGTGAAATGTCCATTGAAGAAAACGACGAGAGCTCTCTGGAGGAGATCCAGGCCGAGCTGGAAGCCATCAAGAACGAGGCCGAGCACAAGCGCATTGAGGTGCTCATGAGCGGCGAGTACGACGACAGCACCGCCATCGTCTCCTTCCACCCCGGTGCGGGCGGTACCGAGGCGCAGGACTGGTGTCAGATGCTCTACCGCATGATCAACCGCTG
>JAGBWH010000002.1 GCA_017629925.1 Clostridia bacterium | reverse complement strand
TTATCTTAGCTTTCTCTCTTACTTTTTGAGTTTTCAAAGTTTGTTTTAACGAGATTCCTTCACACTTCGCTTCGTATTTCTACCAAGTTGGTGTTCGAAATTTCTGTTGTTCAATTTTCAATGACCAAGTTGCGCTTTGGCAAATCAGACAAGCTCATTTGTCCTAAGCTTTCTCATTATACAACATCCTTTTCCATTTGTCAATAGGTTTTTCAAAATTTTTTATATTTTTTTATTTTCCTTTGAAAATGGCAAAAATGTTGGCATCTCTGTTGAGCGCTCGCCTATTATAACTCACATTTTCTGATTTGTCAAGAGGTAATTTTCACTTTTCTGCGATTTTTTCGGCTTTTTGCAAAAAACCTCTTCCATTTGTTTTTCGTGTGTGTTATAATATAGTAATGCAGTTCATTATAGTTTAATTAAAATGAACAATATTCATTATAACATTTTATATAAAGGTTTATTCACAATGAAAAAAACAAATCAAAACGAAAGACTCGGCCGTGTGGGCGGGCAAGCCGTCATTGAAGGCGTTATGATGAAAGCGGGGGATCGCCTCGCTACCGCTTGCCGTCATAGTGATGGTAGCATTTCCGTTCATCACAGTTCTTTTGTGTCTATGAGAAAGAAACACAAATTCTGCAATTTGCCTTTGCTGCGCGGTGTGATCAATTTCATCGAAATGCTCAAACTCAGCATGACCACCCTCACCGCTTCAGCCGACGCCATGCTTGAAGGCGAAGAATTGGTGGAAGGCAAATTTGAAAAATGGTGCAAAGAAAAACTGCACATCAACCTCTCCGATGTGCTCATGACATTCAGTATGCTCCTTGGGGTACTCCTCAGCGTTGTGCTATTCATCTACCTGCCCAGACTTTGCTCTACATTGCTTTTGCGTTTGTTTGATGATGTGCACGCCATTTGGATCGCACTTGTAGAGGGTGTGGCGAAAGTGGGTATCTTTGTGGCTTATCTGGCACTCGCCTCTTTGCTCAAAGATATGCGCCGCGTCTTTGCCTATCACGGCGCGGAACACAAGAGTGTGGCTTGCTATGAGTCGGGCGAGGAACTCACCCCCGAAAACGCCAAACATCACACACGCTTTCATCCCCGTTGCGGCACTTCTTTCATGTTTGTGATGATTTTGCTTGGGGTGCTTGTGGGTATGTTTATCAACTTGATATTCCCCGGACTTGCCGATGCCAAATTTGGCAACCTCATTTACATGGCCATAAAACTCCTCATCCTGCCCCTGGTGGTAGGACTCGGCTTTGAGTTTATCATGTATGCCGGCAAACACGACAATGTGTTGGTGCGCGCCCTTTCCGCCCCCGGTCTTTGGATGCAACGTATCACCACCAAAGAGCCTGACGAGGAAATGCTGGAATGTGCGATTACCGCACTCAAATGCGCTTTGCCCGATGAATTTCCCGACTTTGACGAAAAGACCTATGACCGCTCTCCCAAAGTTTTACCTTTAGAAGAAGTGGCAGAGGATATGGCAGAAGATGCACCCTGCGACACACTCGCATCGGAGGATGCACCTTGTGAGACACCTGCATCAGAAGATCTCCCCACGGACACACCCAATGACACTCTCTGAAGTTGCCGCCGCTTTAGCGCAAGGCGGTATAGAAAATGCAGCAGGGGAAGCCCGTATGATTTTTGATGCTTGGGGCGCACCTTTCCTCTCCCCTGATCCGCAAAGCGACCAGGTGGGCATTGATCAAGAAAAACTCGCCCAAGCGATTGCCCGACGCTGTCAACACGAGCCCCTGCAATATATTTTAGGCGTGGCATGGTTTTATCGAGAATGTTATGAAGTGAGCCCTGCTTGCCTCATTCCTCGTAGTGACACAGAGTGCCTTGTGGACTATGCCATTCACCATCTCCCCCCTAACGCCCATTTTTTGGATATGTGTACAGGGAGCGGGTGCGTGGCAATTTCCGTGTTGTGTAGCCGTCCCGATTGCACCGCCACGGCACTCGATATCAGCCCCGAAGCGCTCGCATTGGCCAAACGAAATGCCCAGCGAAATGGGGTTTCGGATCGCATAACCTTTCTTTTGGCAGACGCCCTCTCCTACACCCCCGACACGCCTTTTGACGCCATGCTCTCTAATCCCCCCTATATTGCACACGACATCATTTCCACTCTATCGACCGAGGTGCAAGCCGAGCCGAAATTGGCGCTGGACGGTGGCGAGGATGGTCTTGATTTTTATCGTCACTTTTGCAAAAATATTTTCCTATATATATATAAGGAAGGATTTTGCAGTTTTGAGATTGGTTTCGACCAAGGAGAAGCCCTAAAAATGCTTTCCTCTGAGCATGATTTAGACTGCAAAATTATCCGTGACTTTGGTGGGTGCGACCGTGTGGCAGTCATACGCGCCATCGCAGAGGACATCCCAAAGCACTGACCACAATCTACCCCTCCGCATAAAATAGAATGAGACCTTTTGTAGCAGACAAACTTCCACTTTTTTCTCCTCTTCGTTCTGCTATGATAGCTCTCGCTATTTTATATGGAGGACATATGTATGCAAAAGCAAAAAGTGCTGTTGCTATTTGGCGGAACAGGCGAGGAATACGCCATTTCTCTGCTCTCTGCCGCTCACGTGATGGCGCATCTGGACAATCATTTGTTTGAGATCTTTGCCGTGGGCATTCGCCCCGACGGCAAATGGTTTTACTATGACGGGCAAGTCAACCGCATCGCAGAGAACACATGGATGTATGACGACGCCCATCTCTTTCTTGTGTATCCCATCTATGGAGGGGTATATCTGGTAGACGAGGCAAAAGTCATCTCACCTGACGTGGTTTTCCCCTTGCTTCACGGAGACCGAGGCGAGGACGGACGACTGGCAGGACTACTTGATTGTCTCGGACTGCCGTTTGTTGGATGTGGGGCTTTAGCATCCGCCCTTTCCATGCATAAGCATCATACCAAACTGCAATTTACCTATTTAGATATTCCCACAGCCAAATGGCTTTGTCTAAAAAAAGAAGATACCCTCTCCCCTCTTGGTCTGCTCGCTCATATTCGTGCGCACATAGGTGATTTTCCCCTTTTTGTGAAACCCTCGACGGGTGGCAGTTCCGTGGGAGCGTCGATTGTGTCCACGCCCGAAGGGCTTGACGCCGCACTCTCTCATGCCTTTTTATATAGTGACGAGGTGATGATTGAAGAGTACATTCGTGGGTTAGAATGTGAGATAGGGGTATTTTGCGATCGTCAGGGAATGGTCATATCTCGCCCCGGACTGATTTCTACCACACACGATTTTTACGATTACCAAGCCAAATATATCGCGGGTGATACCACCCTCACCATCCCCGCTCCCCTGCCCCCTGCCATCACGGAGAGAATGCAGGAATATGCAAGGCGTGCCTTTTTGGGGCTACATTGCCGTGGGCTGTCTCGATTTGATTTCTTTTACGACCAAAAAGGGCGTGTGTTGCTGAGCGAAGTGAACACCATGCCCGGCATGACCAAGCACAGCCTATACCCTCTTTTGCTGGAGGATAGCGGTATTC
>JAGBWH010000079.1 GCA_017629925.1 Clostridia bacterium | reverse complement strand
GTAGGTGCAACCGCCACGGAAAATATTGCCGTCTTCATACCAAGTGCCGAAAATCAGTTCGTCGGGTGTGGGAATGAAGAAAGGCTCGCTATACAGTTCTTCGAATAATTCAAAATGTGCGGGAATACCAGCAGCGATAGGGTGATTGGGCATCAAGTTCCATACGATGGCTTTTTGCTCTCTGCCCCATGTCAGATTGCCCGTTGTTCCCAAAATGGCACGGAAGGGTTTGGAATGGTGAGCAGAGTGGAGTGCAATAAAGCCCATGCCGTTATATACACGGGTGCGAATTCTTTCGACCAGACCATCATCCACATCGCCATGACGCATATGGCCCCACCAAATCAGGACGTCGGTAGAAGAAAGCACCTCATCGGGCAACCCTTGGTCAGGATCTTCCAGCGCTGCCAGACGGATTTCAAAATCATCACAGCAAAGAAAATCGCGAATGGTGGCATGAATGCCAAAAGGATAGAGTTTTTTTGCATTTTCATCGGTTTTTTCATGAAGAAATTCGTTCCAAATTGTCACGCGAATCGCCATGGTTTGTCTCACTTTCTTTTGTTATGTTAGATATAAAACAAACAGCAAAAATATACACATTGAGTGAAAAGCATATATCTCCGCAGTAATATTATACCATGCCTTTTTTTATTTGTAAATATTGAATAAATACAAAAATACTGAAATATCGGGCTAAATACGAGAAAAATGACGAATTTTTGTGGCACACTCTACCTTTTTCTTTCATACACTAAAAGGAGAACACAGAAAGGAGACACTCATGGCCAGCACAGATCCCTATAATGGCGAAGGTAAACTGATCGTGAGAGCCCTGACCGCAGGCGGAGCGTTGCCTGTGGAAGGTGCGAATGTGACCGTTTTCGGCGCCGACACTCAAAACAAAGAAATTTACTATCAGTTCTTCACCGATTCAAGCGGGCAAACAGAAGCATTTATACTCCCCACGCCCGCCAAGTCTTTATCTCAATCTCCAGGGAAGGCTTCCCCCTATGCCACCTACAATATTGTAGTAGAAAGGGAGGGGTTTTTCTCTATTCAAGCACTTTTGGTTCCCGTTTTCTCCGAAATTACCTCTATTCAAACGGTAGACATGATTCCAAAAGGATATGCAAACACAGGAGATTATCCTCGCAATATAGACCAAATCAGGCAAACAGAGCCGTTTCAGGGAGGATGAAAAATGGATAAAATAACATCCAAAGAGAACCAAGAAAGGAGAAACAGATATGCCACCTGCTCTACCCAGTATTCCTGAATTTGTGACAGTACATCTCGGCTCGCCCACAAGCGCAGCACAAAACGTGACGGTGACATTCCCAGACTACATAAAAAATGTGGCGTCCAGCGAAATTTTCCCCACATGGGACGAAGCCGCCATCCGTGCCAATATTTTGGCGCAGATATCTTTTACCTTAAATCGCATTTATACCGAATACTATCGCAATAGAGGTTACACCTTTGATATCACAAACGATATTTCCATTGATCAATCGTTTGTGTATGGGCGGGATATTTTCCAAAATATTTCGCAAATTGTGGATGAGATATTCAATAGTTATATCCGCCGCGAGGGGACAATAGAGCCCCTTTTTGCCGTTTACTGTGACGGCATAGAAGTGAGTTGCGATGGTCTTTCTCAATGGGGCTCTCAGGCACTTGCAGGTGAGGGGCTTTCCTATATTGATATTTTGAAACGATATTACGGAGACAATATCGAGATCGTCTCAAACGTGCCCGTGGGGGGGAACGACCCGTCCGCCCCTCTTGTTCCTTTGGAGGTGGGCAGTTCAGGGCCGCTCGTTCAACTCCTTCAAATCAGGCTCAACCGTATCAGTTCAGATTATCCCGCCATTCCAAAAATCAATCCCCCAAACGGTATCTTTGGCCCTCAAACCGACCAGGCGGTGCGGGCGTTTCAAAGAGCGTTTCAGCTCACCGAGGACGGTATCGTGGGATCTGCGACTTGGTATCGCGTGAATGCCATTTTCAACGCCGTCAAACGCCTCAACGAAATCACCTCCGAGGGGTTGACCTTGACAGAAAGCGGCGTTCCG
>JAGBWH010000078.1 GCA_017629925.1 Clostridia bacterium | reverse complement strand
GTATTGGTTTGTCAAAAACTTTACCTCGGCAAGTTATACATACACAAACCAAAGCGTGACGGTGTTCGGGCAAGGACTGACCGTCTCCGCCACCATCGGCACACCCTATCTGCTGGCAAATGACCGCGTGATCTACACAGGGCTCTCTGCCATGGGGATTGACGGCAATTTATAGGTGCCACTTGAGGGTTTATCGAAGGCACTTGGCATTGCATGGAAAGTGGAAAAGGACGGTCACGTGTCCCTTTCGGGCAATTATCGACCTATTCTCCAAGGAGAAGCGTTCTATCGGGAAGACGAGGTCTATTGGCTATCTAAAATCATATCTGCAGAAAGCAAAGGAGAGCCTTTGCTTGGGCAAATTGCGGTGGGATGTGTGATTTTGAATCGTGTGAAAAGTCCCCTGTTCCCAAGCACGATTTACAGTGTCATTTTTGACAAAAAATATGGTGTGCAATTCACCCCTACCGCAAATGGCACCATTTATCAAAAACCGTATGATATCTCTGTGATTGCGGCCAAAATTTGTCTTGAGGGATACGACATGGGCAACATTCTCTATTTTTACCATCCCGTCTCATCCGCCAGCACAAACTGGATTTCCCAAAACAGAAAATTTGCTTTTACCATCGGCGGCCATCGGTTTTACTATTGATGAATTTCTTTGTGTATTTTCTTGTCTGAATTTTTTGTAAAAGTAAAAAAAGCACTTGCAAATTTAGATAGAGTGTAGTATAATATTCGTTGGTTGGATATCCAGCCATGATACAAAAGATGTCATAAAAGGAATACATCATGGAATACAAAATGACAATAGCCGGGCTGGAACGCAAACTGCCTCTCTGCCCGATTAACGAAAAGCTCTATATTGGTGCATTTATTATGTTTGGCGACACAGAACTGACCGAGGCTTGCGCCGTCGAACTGCTCAAAAAAGCACCCGATTTTGACGTGCTCGTCACCGCTGAATCCAAAGGCATTCCCTTGGTTTGCTCCATGGCACGTCTCTCCGGCAAAGGCAAATACGTGCTGGCGAGAAAATCTGTGAAGCTCTATATGAAAGACGTTGTGAGTTGCGTGGTGAAATCCATTACAACCGCAGCCGACCAAGTTTTGTATTTGGATGGTAGTGATGCAGAATATCTAAAAGGTAAAAAAGTGTTGATCGTGGATGATGTTATCAGCACAGGCGCTTCCCTTCTCGCAATTGAAAAGCTGGTAGAAATGTCCGGTGGTAATATCGTGGGTAAAATGGCTGTGCTGGCAGAAGGCGATGCCATCGGCAGAGACGATATCATCGTTTTGGCTGACCTGCCCCTCTTCCATCCCGACGGCACCCCTATGTAAAGACAGGCGTGTTCTCCGCAGGAGACCGCGCAATGAATTGCAACCTCACGGCTGCATGAATTGAAATCAAAGATTTCATGAATTGCCTACGGCATGAATTGCACCTGTCGGTGCATGAGGTTGCCATTCAATTCATGGAGGAGGCAAAATGCCGACGAGAAATCAGGCAAAGCCAATTCATGATGCGTTAGCATCAATTCATTTATAACAACAAAACAGAGCAAGGATAAAAGGACAAAAACCTTCTATTCTTGCTCTATCTTTTTGTTGGTGATTGGTAATTATTTTTACAAAATGATACCGCCACCAAGCACATAATCATCTTGATAAAACACCACCGATTGCCCACGGGTGATGGCACGTTGTGGCTCATCAAAAGTCACTTTTGCACGCCCTGATGGCAAAATGGCAATCGTGGCAGGTTGCTCACATTGGCGATACCGAATCTTCGCTTTGGCACGGAAAGTGGCAGGGGGTGTGTCAAAAGCAATCCAATTCAGCTCCCCTGCTTCAAAGGTGGTACTAAAGAGATCATCATTTCCACCCAGCACCACACGATTTTCTTCAGGGCAAATTTGGCACACATAAAGAGGGGTGCCAAATGCTACGCCAAGCCCTTTTCTTTGCCCGATCGTATAGCGAATGATCCCCTGATGTTTGCCAAGTACTTTCCCTTCTGTGTCAACAAAATCGCCTGACGGGTAGTTTTTTTTGGTATATTTTTCAATAAATGAGGCATAGTCGCCATCGGGCACAAAACAAATATCTTGGCTGTCTGGCTTTTGGCTATTGACAAATCCTGCGCCGTCCGCCAACGCCCGCACCTCTGTTTTCGGCAAGCCTCCCAAGGGGAAGATGGTGCGAGAAAGTTGCTCTTGCGTTAATGCATAGAGCATATAACTTTGGTCTTTGGTTTGGTCGACGGCTTTTAGGAGATAAAAGCGGCCATCTTTTTCTTCAATACGGGCATAGTGTCCCGTGGCAAGATAGGCATATCCTCGCTGTGCGGCAAGTGCATAGAGTTTATCAAACTTCAGATGGCGGTTGCAATCCACGCAGGGATTGGGGGTAGCGCCATGCTCGTAGGCAAACACAAATCGATCAATCACACACCCTGCAAAATCCGCCTCAAAATGGCATACCTCGTAGGGAATGCCCAGCCGAGCTGCCACATGGGTGGCATCTTCTATATCTTTTGCGGTGCAGCATCCGCCTTGGCGTTCGCTTTCATTTTCGCCATGAAGTTTCATCGTCATGCCAGCCACGTCATAGCCTTGGTTGGTCAGCAGCAAAGCCGCCACCGCACTATCCACGCCACCGCTCATGGCAATCATAACACGCGTTGATTTTGTTTGCATCGTCATTCCCTTTCCGACACATGATGTGCCAATTTTGATAAAAAGCAATAGGGGTTTTGCAAAATTCAAGTTGTTTTGGCAGAAAATATACCAAAACAAAATGGCATTTAGCCTGTGATGCGCCCAATGCCATTTTGAATGTCTGATTATTCCTCGTCGTCTTGCTCCCAGTTATGGAACACTTCTTGCACGTCATCATCTTCTTCCAGACGGTCAAGGAGCAACGTCATAAACTTGATATCATCTTCGGATTCAAGATGAGCATAAGTGGAAGGAATTTCTGCTCTATCGGCAGACTCAATGGTGTATCCACCTTCGAGGATCTGGTCACGAACAGACTCAAGGTCATCGGGCTCGGTGAAAATCTCATAGATGCCGTCTTCAGAGCGGAAGTCTTCCGCACCTGCCATCAAAGCACATTCCATCAATGCATCTTCATCCAGTTCTTTGTCTTCATCCAAAATGACGATCACGCCTTTGGTCTCAAACATATAGCTCACGCAACCGGTTTGTCCCATGTTGCCATGATATTTAGAGAAATAGGAACGAATGTTGCCTGCAGTGCGGTTGCGGTTGTCGGTTGCGGTTTTCACAATCACAGCCACCCCACCGGGGCCATAGCCTTCGTAGGTGATTTCTTCATAGACAATGTCGCTGTTGCCGGAAAATCTCTTAATGCAACGCTCAATGTTTTCATTGGGCACGTTGTTTGCCTTGGCTTTGGCAATCAGTTCGCGCAGACGGGCATTGTTGGCAGGATCAGGTCCGCCTTCACGAATAGCAATTGCCATTTCTTTACCAATTTTGGTGAAAATTTTGGCTTTTGCGGCGTCTGTTTTTTCTTTTTTGCGTTTGATATTATTCCATTTGCTATGTCCGGACATACCTTTATCTCTCCATTAAATTTTTTCTGTTTTCTTCATGCAAATCAGTTCCAACGCACGGCCAAGCACGGTGTTGACACAAGCGGTCAAAGCGATACGGCTTTCTCTTGTGGTTTCATCTTCACAAGAGAGAATGTGGCATTCGTGATAGAAACGATTAAATGCGGCACACAAATCAAGGATATAACGCGTCACATAAGAAGGCTCATATTCATCAAGGGCGGCTTTCACGCGCTCAGGGAACATGGCAAGGACTTTGAGCAATGCCACCTCTTCAGGGGTTTGGCTTGCGGCGCTGAATGTACCTTTGCTGTCGGTGTGGCTCAAAATACTGCAAGTACGTGCATAGGTATATTGTGCATAAGGGCCTGTGTTGCCGTCAAAGGACAAGGCGTCTTCGAGCACAAAGTTGATATCGCGCATACGGTTGTTGGAGAGGTAGTAGAACACCACAGCCCCAACGCCTACAGCTTCGGCAATCTCCTCGTTTGCACTACCGTCACCATTCTTTTCACGGCTGATTTCGCGCACTTTATCCACGGCGCAGGCAAACAAATCTTTGAGTAAAATAACGTTGCCTGTACGAGTGGCGAGTTTTGCACCGTTAATACTTACCGTACCATAGGGTACGTGCACCAATTTATCATACCAATCATAACCCATCAGCTCAACGACCTTAAACCATTGCGCAAAATGGAGTGATTGACCGGCGCTGGTCACATACACGCATTTTTCAAATTGATAGTTTTCTGCACGATAAGCGGCGGCGGCAATGTCTCTGGTTGGATAGAGGGTGGAGCCGTCGCGTTTGAGGATGAGGCAAACGGGCATATTCCATTCTGACAGGTCAACCACGGATGCGCCATCATCAATTTTGAGCAGATTCTTTTCTCTGAGACGCTCGATTTCTCTGGGCATTTTGTCGGTATAGAAGCTTTCGCCATTGTAAGAATCAAAGGTGATGCCCAGTTGACGATAGGTTTTATTATATTCTCTTAAACTGATCTCAATAAACCATTTCCAAAGTGCGATGTTTTCGGGATCGTTTTGCTCGAGTTTTTTGAACTCTGCTCTGGCTTTTTCTTCGAGGGTGGGATCATTTTCCGCTTCTTGGTGGAAACGGACGTAAAGTGCCACAAGCTCGTCGATTTCTCTTTGCTCAACGGCTTCTTTTGAGCCCCACAGACGATATGCCACAATCAGTTTGCCAAATTGTGTGCCCCAGTCGCCCAAATGGTTGATACCCATGGTGCGATAGCCTGCGAATTCGTGCAGCAGTTTCAGAGAATGCCCAATCACGGTCGTGCCAAGATGACCTACGTGGAAAGGCTTTGCTACGTTGGGGGAAGAATAGTCCAGCACCACCATTTTGCCCTCTCCGCATCGGGGAGAGCCATACATATCCCCTTCGCGCGAAATGGTTTGGCACAAGCGTGTGCCGAACGCCCCTGCGTTCATTTTGAAGTTGAGATAGCCACCCACGGCTTCGATACTCGAAAAATCGTCACTTTGGCACAACTCTGCCAATGTTGCGGCGATTTTCGGGGGTGCCATGCGCAATGCCTTTGCCAGCTTAAAGCAAGGCAAGGCGAGATCCCCCATGCTGTCGTCGGGGGGATATTCAATCATATCCAGCAGTTCAGCCACCGTCAAGGAGGCGGAAGGATAGGCTTGTTTTACCGCTTCGTCAACCAAACGAGCGGCGGATAGTTTGAGTGTTAGCATGAAAGCAAGTTCTCCATTTTTATATACGAAATAGTCGGGTCATCGGGCATGGTATCTACAAATACGAAGGGCACGTGAGTCATATTGAACATTGCCCCCACAAGCGCCGTTTCCACGCCGCCAACCACATAATAATTACCTTCTTTTTGATACACCTCGACAGGGGGGAGGGGCTCTCCTCTTTCTACTGCCAAAGCCAACTCTGCCATTCTTTCCCCTGAGGCTTCATCATCGGGATAAAGCAGGGTAGCGGGGCAAACATAGCGAAGCTGCACATCATGGTTTTGTTGCCATACCTTTTGCGCCTCCACAATGCACTCCGCCACTTGTTCGGGTGTGGCGTGGGTGGTGTCTACCATCAGGGCATAGTGGCAGGGATCATAAATATCCACGCCATACAGCCCACTATAACGTGCAATTTCATTTTCTCTGCGGTCTTTTACAGCCGCAATGGCATCTTCGAGGGTGGGAAAATGCTCGGTGGAACGCCCTGCTGTGAAAATACGGCGAGCGGATTCCACACGGTCAGCAAAGAGAAATACCGTGAAACTACCCCTCACAAAATGCCAAGCCATACGAGAATCAATGACCAAATTATTTTCCGTATCGTCTGAAAGTGGCGCAAGTGTTGCATCAATTTCATAGTCAATTTCCGGATGCGCTCTTGTATAATCGCCAAATGTGTTGATATCCATATTCATGCGGGTAGCATATGCGCGAGCATAAGCTCCGGTAGAATAATAGGTGGCATCAAGCTTTTCGATGAGCAGTTTTGCTACGGTGCTTTTGCCACTACCTTGGTCTCCGGCTAAAGTGATTTTGATCCCCATAGAATTTCCCTTCATCACATTGAATTTATGAGAGTGTATAGTCAATAAATAATTATACCTAAAAATAATTTATATGTCAAGAAGCAGACTCGCTTTTTTGCGATTGTCTTTGACGATTTTCACCACGTTTTTTTACTATGATATGGTGTTTTTTCACAAAGGGCAAGTTTTATAGCGGTTTTTTGGTAATTTGGCTATTATCACGCGGGTAGGTTTGGTTTGTGGGCGCAATCTTTTCAATTAAAACAAGCTGGTGCTCATACACCTCTCGCCCATCGGTGAGGGGGCAAGGCACCACCGCTTTGAGTTTACCGCCGAGCATGGCAATCGCGCGCTTGGCATCGCTCGCTTCTCTTTGCGCCCCCTGCCCTTTCATGGCAATCATCATCCCGCCCACTTTCACAAATGG